>JAYRNY010000001.1:0-2737 GCA_041911975.1 bacterium
AGACAAACTGCAAAGCCCGCCCCTATACCAGAGCAGTCAGTTCCATCGGTGCTAAATGCAGCCGCAAGAAACTGAAAGTGATGGACTTGAGAGCAGGATTGGCAGTGTGGGATTGACCCTTGGAAAAGAAAAGAAATAGATGTACGCAGAAACTAGGGCACAGAACAGAACATCTCAAGATTGCGCGCTAGTTAATAAGCTTCAAATTACCTGTCATAACTATTAAGAGCTAGCGCGGCTCGCCAAAATCACCAACAGCTAGCGAGACCCGCACACGTTGACATCCATGTCCACACACGCTCGTGCAGCCTGGCAAACCCAAACGCAACCTCTCTCTGCCTTCTTCTCATCAATGACAGAGCAAAGCCCGAGAGCAATTCCAAACATCACCGGCACAGCCCTGGTTGCCAAGGGTTTTCAAGGCTGCCTGCCGGGGTATGTTGTAAAAGGTGCATACCGCATATCCGGTTTTCCGGAGAAAGAACAACACCGGCAGCCACAAGACCTGGGGTAACTGTTATGGGCAAAGACAAGCCAATCTGCGACTCGAAAGAGCATGTTCAGCAAGCACAAGAGAAGGCGGAGCAAGAGAGCCTCCTCGGTCAAAAGTTCTGGTCTGCCATCGGCATGCCCATCGAAGGCGATAAGTCAACGGTAGCCTGTACTCCTAAAGAGCAGGCGGAAGCTCTACAGCGGCCCAAGCTTTCAGCCAGAGAAGAAGAGCAGGTGACACGCAATGTACAGTCACTGGAAGCGGCTATCAAAACAGGCGATCTAACCAAAGTCGGCGAGCTTTTCAATCAGATGGCTCCCCGAGCCGACAATGTCGTCAAACCCGACGAATTTCACAAACGTTCCGGTGTCAAAGTTACCGATGAAACAATGCACCGCCTCAACAAAGAGCTCGACAAATACGGCATCAACCTCGACTACCGGGCCATGGGCGTCTATCAAGGCGACCGCTCACCTTCTTTGATCATCTCTCGGGAATCGCCCAAAGGCAACGGTTCAACCGAACATGTTGAAGTAACCTTGCAGGGCGGCTCCACTAAAGACTTCATGAGACACAGCGGTACAGACCGGGTGACCATCGCAGAAAATGGCGCTACCAGTTTTGACAAGGTAGCCGGCGTAGGCAACAGAACCGGTGCCGAAGTAGCCTATCAAGAAATCATGAAACCTTATCTGGATGCCAAAAAAGGGAAGTGATTCTGCTTAGTTCGCGAACTGAGAGCATGAAAAGGCAGTAGAAATCGACGCGAGCACAGGCATACTTATCCGATAGGGAAGCCTGGGGGCGGTGATAATTACGACTCCATGAATGGTCAGCTGGTCGGCGTTTAAGCCCAAGAGCCGCAGCGATGAAACATGGCAATAAATATCGGACGTTGGCAGACGATTCTGACAGCGTATTTGGTGGCATCAGCTTTCTCCTCCTTTTCGGCCTCTAAAGGCAAAAGAGTGCAGAAAACCCACAGAATTTTTCAAGCCAACATACGGACACTACTGACCGGATTGATTGGGCATCAAAAGCCTCAACAAGACTCAACTAAGCCCGCTTGCCTCAGCAATCGGGTGTAATCGGGTGACAATACAGGTGGACAATCGGGTGTAATCGGGTGATAATACGGGTGGAGTAATTAAATGCCTAAAACAGATACCATCCAGGTGACGCCTGAACTACTGGCATTACTGACTGAAATCGACGAGTTCAAAGGTGCCTGGCGCGCACTAGGCAGCATTGCGCCCGATCGGCTCAGAGCGCTGCGCCGGGTTGCTACCATCGAAAGCATCGGCTCCTCTACCCGTATCGAGGGCAGTAGCCTGAGCGACCGCGAGGTAGAGCGGTTGCTTGCCAACCTGGAAATCCAAAAATTCGAGAGCCGTGATGAGCAGGAAGTAGCCGGCTACGCCGAAGTCATGGAAACCGTCTTTGCCGCCTGGCAACACATTCCAATCAACGAAAACCACATCAAACAACTTCACCGCGACCTTCTACGCCACAGTAGCAAGGACGATCGCCACCGTGGCGAATACAAAAAACTGTCCAACAGCGTTGCCGCTTTCGATGAGCACGGCAAACAGATTGGCATTGTTTTCGAGACGGCGACGCCTTTCGACACACCGCACCTCATGGCTGAGCTGGTCGCCTGGCTTACAGAAACCCGCGATCAGCACCGGTTGCATCCCTTGCTCATTGCCGCCGTGTTCATTGTCGTGTTCTTGGAAATTCACCCCTTCCAGGACGGCAACGGGCGCTTAAGCCGTATTCTAACCACCTTGCTTCTACTGCAAGCCGGGTATGCCTACGTGCCGTATAGTTCACTTGAGAGTGTTATCGAGAACAACAAAGAGTCTTACTATCTGGCATTGCGGCAGACACAAGGCACCATTCGCACGGACTCACCAAACTGGCAGCCCTGGCTGGCATTTTTCATGCGCGCCTTACAGCAGCAAACGCGGCGACTGGCCGTTAAGGTCGAGCGCGAAAAATTCGTACTGGCCGACTTACCGGAATTGGCAGTCAAAATTCTAGACTACACCCGCGATCAAGGCCGCGTAACTATGCGCGACATGGTGCGCGCAACTGGTGCAAGCAGCAACACTCTCAAAGAGCATTTTCGCAACCTGGTCAAGAAAAAGCTATTGGAACGCCACGGCGCCGGACGCGCCACCTGGTACACGCTGCCCTGATCATCCAACAACAAACAATTGCGGCAGCGCCACTATCACCTAC
>JAYRNY010000002.1:0-2350 GCA_041911975.1 bacterium
AGGCGCGAAATGGAGTGCATGAGCATGTCGAGCAGTCTTTTAACTTTCCCGACGGAGTAGCGCAATTCTCGTTTTTGGATGTCGATGACACAGTCATCGGTAAACTAGCTAATACGAGCAACGTAAACACAATCAATTTCAAGTACGGCAATATAAATGCTTCCAAAATGATTTTGAGATACTTCTCTCAGATACCCGCAGATACCCTGAGCATTTCGGGGGCTACCTTCAATAATGATTTCCTGCAAGCCGTCGGGCGCATGAAAAACCTCAAGTTTCTGGACATCGACCAACTGGAAACAAAGCTGACTGAAGACGACATGGATGCCGTAAGCGGCAGCGCTACTCTGAAAAAGCTGTCTCTGGATGGCTCGGTTTCCGGTGACGACTCGCTCAGACCGGTTTCACGCCTTCCTGAACTTTCGTCACTCAATGTCTCCAACTGCAATTTGACGAACAGAGCATTGGTTTATTTGAACAAGTGCGCAAAGCTTCGCGACTTGCGCTTAACACACGACAAGATGCGCGGAAAGGGGCTAAAGGCGCTTGCTTTGCTTTCGGCGTTGTCATCCCTTGATCTCTCTGGCAACAACTTCTCGGATAGCGACATCGCTGAACTGGCTGCTGTGACCAGTCTAGAGTCGCTTAACCTCGAGGCATGCCCAGTAACGGACAGCGGTCTCATGTCGCTGACAAAGCTGAAAAGGCTCAAAGTTTTGCAGGTGCAAAAGAGCAAAGTGACCCGGCGAGGCGCTGCACGCATTGAAGCTGCACTGCCGGACTGCCGGGTGAGCTTCTGAAATCGGAGGGCCTGCCGTCAAGCACGTGCATTTTCTATCGAAGAAAACGTTGGGCCGATAATCAGCTTAGAGTAGAACAAACGAGGTATCCCCGTTGCGAGGGATTTTTGTGGGCTGAATGGCGCGAGTCACTTCCCACCTCGCAAACCTCTGCTTTTGCTTGCTGCTTCGGCTTTGATCTTAGTTTCGACATTTAGATGTGAGGGTAAAGGTAACTTGAGGCTGGTTGCATATACTGAGGCTTGCAACCGGAAAGGAGGCCTTCCGATGTGGCAGAAAAAAGATCCCAAGGGCAAGGGATCTCGCAAGGACAGCGATAAGCGCAAATTCCTGGACGCGCATCCGGCCAAACCGGGCGGTCCCGGAAAGGGTGGCAATGCCACGCCGGAAAGTGTCCAATTTCATGCCATGCAGCAATCCGACCAGCTGAGCAGCGTTGCCCAGCATGTCCTGGTGTATCACGAGACCGAAGGCGGCACGAACAGCGGTTCGGACTGGATGAGCCGACTGAAAGAAGAGTCGATGCACTTTCTTGCCGAGCAAAAGGGCATGGAGCTTCAGCAGCTATACAGGGAAGCGGCTTATAAAAAGGGCGTGGAAGTTCTTGTCGATAAGATTTACGGTCTCCTGCAGCGCTATGCTTTCGAGTTCAACCAGATTGCCGGCGGCACCGATCTGCATGTTTCAGGCACCATATCCGGTGACGTGACCGAAGCGACCAAAGTCAACAGAATGAGGGAGATCGAGGAGACGGAAACCTTTTTCCGCGCTCGCTTCTCAACCAAGCTGTTCAGCCTTGTTGTGAGAGGAAAGGACGACCACATCGACTTTTACTTGTTGCCCACATCCCGCATGTTGGCTGCCAGTCTGGCTGAAAGCGAATACAAGCCAATCTCGACTCTGCAAGTAAGAATCACGGAACAGGGCATGATGTGGCGCATGGCCGATGCCGTTCCGCCGGTGGATTCTCTCGATAAGCTTTGTATGTGGCTTTTCACCAATCTTATTGAGGAAACCAAGGAAGCGACGAAAGACGAAGAAGATGAACAGAAAAAACCGTAAAGGTAGAGTATTTGCTAGTTTGGTGGTAATAATTTCATAGGGACCCGGGGGGTCTGATTTTTTTCCGGACTTTTTGGAGTCGCTTTAAACCATGACCATCAATCCCGAAATGCTAAAGCAGCTTCTCGATGAATTCAACGAGAAAGAAGCGCTCAATGCCGCCGAGATTAACGTTGTCGAGCAGCAGATTTTGGAGATGGAGCAGAAGATTATCGATGTCAAAGTAAAGCTGGAGCGGGTTGCCGAGGACAGAAATAAAGTCGAGCAAATGAAGGCTCGCCATATGTCGGGCGATTGGACGTTGCCGACGGAAGTGCTTGCCGCTGCGCCTGTTTCTGCGACCCAAAACAGTGTTTCCTCTACATCTCAAGCCCTGGCGACTCTGACAACTGGCGGCCAATCGGCTACAGCTGCTACACACACACCGCCAGTTAATCCAGCCCCTGCGCCGGCACCTGCTTCAGCACCCGCTCCGGCGCCAGCCCCTG
>JAYRNY010000003.1:0-4295 GCA_041911975.1 bacterium
AGGGATAGCGATCGCGATCAAAATCATGTTAACAAGCGCTCGATCATTCCGCCAGGCAACCAAAGCGCCGATTAAGTACAGAAAAGAGCATTAATGCATATACAAAACGGGAACAATCTTTGTGTGATTGACCCCGGGGAGTAGTCCCATGAAGCTACAACTCATGCTCGTTTTTCTCAGCCTGTGCGCAGTTTGCCCAGATGTAAGCGCGCAAAACTGGAGAACGCCCAATCCCAACCAACCCAATGGGTATCGAGCCACTGAGGCTGCTTATCACTATCACGGCAGCTACAAAGAACCGTCGAGCCCGTCAAACGGCTATCGTGCTTCCGAAGCGAGAAGTCATGCAGGATTGAATTGCTTTGCGCCGCCGTCATCGTCTTCCAGCAGCGCAGGAGGGCGTTGGGGGAGCAGTGAAGGTGGGCGATTTGGTGGGAGTGAAGGCGGTCGCTGGGGCGGGAGCGAAGGCGGTCGCTGGGGCGGGAGCGAAGGCGGTCGTTTTGGTGGCAGCGAAAACAGAGGTTGGGGAAACGCAGTAGGCAGCAGTTTTCAAAATGGCGGAGAGATGCCAAACCGCCAGGAAGAGTGGAACGAGTTTTACAAGAGACGCTTTGAAGCAACCGAACAAGGCGGATACAACGGCGGGTATAACGGCGGAAACAACGGCGAAATGCCTGCACAACAACAAGTCGCACCTGTTGGACAGAACTTCAATGGCTATTCACAGCCTGGACAAAGTTTTGGTTCTGCACAAGCCATGCAAGCAGTGGTTGGAGCAAGTGCAGTGAGACGAATGTTGAGAAACGGCGAAAACTTCAATCGCATCTACAACAACGGCGGCGGCTTTAATAGAATCTACGCGAGCGAGTAAGCAAATAAAAAGCCGGCGAGTCGCTGGCGCTCCCGGGCAAAACAAAAATACCAGCCAGATTGCTCTGCGCTGGTATTCTTGCTACTGCCTGACTGCTCATTGCGAGTGAGCTCAGTATTTCGTCACGCTTCAGTCAGTCCTTCACGTGGTGCGGGCTTCTTGCTACTGCTTCCGGACGACGCCGTCCTAGTGTTTCCGCAAAGCCCCTCGGCTCAAAGCGCTCAACATTTAAGTGATACGCTCACCGTTCATGCAATTAGCATATCGCGTTCGCGCATACGATCAACTACCCCAGAGGACATTTAAAGATCTCGGACTTGGCATTACAGAGATGCGCATCGGACATAGAGATCGCGTTGCGATTTTCATCAACAAGTGCCGGATCAACAAACAGGGCAGGAGAAGCGGCGATTCAATATTCAAGACACACAAAATGAATAGACGATCGCTATTCTTTTGGGCTGAAATCCATATTTCCGAACCTGAGTTCTGCCGCTCTAATCAGAATTTCTTCTTTTCTTTTGGAGAGTCCTAACAGCAAAAGCTTCAGATCGTGAGTTTGCTTTTTTGATTCTTGGAGCAGAACTTTGTGGTTGCCGGAAAGGATTTTTGTTTCAATCTGGTCGACTTCCGCCTCTGTTACAAAGTGCGGTGTGTCGGCATCACCACCTTCCGCCATCTTCCTTATCCATGCCTCATACTCCGATTCTGAAGCGGCTATCTTCAAGTTCAATTTTTCTTCCCTGGCTTCTCTATCCAAGATCGACTTTTTGATATCAAGACATACGTCACTGATTAACTTCGCCAATTGCTTGAGATCACTGACATTCAAGTTATGGATTGGCAGGTGCCAAACAGTCTCACCGAACTCATGGAACTCCGTTAGCACTTGGTCTTGAGATGCTTCTCCGCTTGGCCTCAATTCTCGTGTCTCTACGGACTTTTCCAACATCTCAAACTTCGCTTTAGCGACCGTTGCAGTTCCATCAAGAACCTTAGTCGTATTGCTGCTTACGGCCGGTGGTTTGCCCCTGGCGATCAAGACAAGTTTTATGGTGTATGACTTATGTATTTCGCACTCTTTCTCTCGGAGCTGAACGCGAAGCAAATCAATCTTCGTATCCAATTCCTCGAGTTTCTTTTGAAGTTGAGCTAGTCGCGCTTGCGGCGCATAAGCTTTCAACTCTTCAGCAACTGTGGGCTCTGAAATAGTTACTTCCGGTCCTTGCAATTTAATGTTGAGGCGCTCAAGCTCTTTCTCCGTGGCATCTTTTTCATCATTCGACTGAGCCAGGAGCGCGCGCAAACGTATAACTTCGTCCTGCAGTTCAAGATGTTTCACGTCCAAACGCCTTCTGCGTTCTATGAGCAGCTTCTCTTCTTGAGAGAGCATAAGAGGTTCAATAGCGCCGCTGATGTTTCCCATCAAAGCACGTAATGCAGCAATCAAGCGAGGCAAAGCGCCAATGCTTGTCGCAAGCGCCCAAGTTATCGGAAGCACCCAGAGAAGAAAAACAATCGCTAGTGAAATCTGAAGAAGCGGCGACATCGCACAAACAAAAATACCACCCAGATTGCTCTGCGGTGGTATTTTATGCTACTGCCTGACTGCTCTTCGCATTAGAGCTCAGTATTTCATCACGCTTCAGTCAGTCCTTAACGTGGTGCGGGCTTCCTGCTACCGTTTCTGGTCGACGCCGACCTGAAGTTTCCACATAGCCCCTCGGCTCAAAGCGCTCAACATTTAAGTGATACGCTCACCGTTCATGCAATTAGTTTATCGCGTTCACGCATACAATCAACTACCCCAGAGGACATTTAAAGATCTCGAACTTGGCATTACAGAGATGCGCATCAGACATAGAGATCTGGATCCGACTTTCATTAACAAGTGCCGGATCAATAAACAGGGCATGAGAAGCGGCGATTGCATATGCGCAAAGAAGCAAGCGCATATGCATATTCGAACTTCCGATAAACGATCGATACACCATTAGTGCGAATTCAAACAGTTGTCTGAAAATCTCAACGCCCTGAGCGTCCAAAACATTCTCAAGAGATCGAGAGCACCGATCTTATATATGAGGTTGGAGCTATGCGCCGATCTTCTACTAGCGAACCTGCATTTTGGGGAATTTCTCCCGCATCCAAGAATCGTCATAAATGGTGCTCAAATATCCGCGCCCGCCATCGGGAAGAATCGCCAGCACATTCTTGCCTTTTCCCTTGAGTCCCATGCAATACGCCGAAGCCGCAGCCGCAATGCAGCCGGAAGAACTGCCTGCAAAGATGCCTTCCATCTTCATCAAGTCATAGGCAGCCTGCACTGACTGCTCGTCACTGACTCGAATCGCCAGGTCAACTACATCTTTGTGAAAGTTGCCGGGCAAGAAGTCCTGACCGATTCCCTCCACCACGTACTGACCGGGTGTAGTCTTTTCATCATCAAACAGGTCCGCGAGAATACTTCCCAAAGGATCAGCAAGTATCACTTTTACAGAGGGCTTTTTCTCTTTAAGATATCTTCCTGCACCAGATAAGGTGCCACCGGTTCCAGCGCCGGCGACTATCGCATCGACCTTTCCTTCGGTCTGCTCCCAAATTTCCGGACCAGTTATTTCATAGTGAACTTGCACGTTATCTGGATTGTAGAATTGATCGACAAACCAGCCTTTGCGCTCTTTGGTGAGCCTTCTTGCAATGCTTAGAAAGTGCTCCGGATCTCCAACCGGTTTTCCCGGTTTTGTAACAACAACTTCCGCGCCGAGCCTCTTCAGAAGCTTTACTTTATCCTGACTTACCTTTTGAGAAACAATCGTGACGAGCTTATAACCCTTCAGCGCAGCCATCATGGCCAAACCGATTCCGGTGTTTCCCGCAGTCGCTTCAATGATGGTGCCACCAGGTTTAAGTTTTCCCTGTTGTTCCGCTTGCTCGATCATATTCTTTGCGATGCGATCCTTTACAGAACCGCCAGGATTTAGAAATTCAAGCTTCGCCCATAGATTGTGAGTATGCAAACCGCCAAATCGTTTCAACTTCACAATGGGCGTATTGCCTATTACATCTGCGACGGATTCATGAACTGCCAATTGTGTTTCCTCTGTTCAATCTCTAAATCAACACGTTGTGAACACGGCAATTCATTTCGCCGTGGCTGGATAACTAAATCATCGGCAAAGAACTGGGACGCCGCCCAAGGGGAAATGCAGACTCAATTTTGTCTATTTCCTCTTTGCTGAGTTTCAAATGACCAGCCTCAGAATTATCTGCGGCATGCTTTGGATTTGCAGCTTTAGGAATGGAGAAGAGAGAACCTCTCCTAGTCAAAAACGCAAGAGCAACCTGGTGCGGCGTCGCCGAATGTGAATCAGCAATTTCTTTCAAGACCTTTACGCCCGGCGAGTTCGCGGAAGGAAATCCG
>JAYRNY010000004.1:0-8887 GCA_041911975.1 bacterium
GTTCAAAACATCGATCCTGTTAAGACCCCACTGGTAACGCTCAAAATGTCTATTTCCGCCAATCAACCGGTGGAGAATATATTGCCTCTTGTCCAGTTTTTATGGGAGCAAGATCAGTCTGTGTTGTCGAAAACGAAGACTGCAGAGCTGGCCAATATGGGCGATGGCGAATTCCAATGTGACCTTGCAAAAAACAAAGAATGGCTTCTTGGCGGCGACGTAAAGGCGGTTGGATTGTCTTTGAAGCCGGCACCCTACTACGTTACAATCAAGTCGATTGACGGCACTCCCGCACTGCCCAGTCCAGAAACACAGGTGAAGTAAAAAATGGAAGAGATGCACAGACGCAGACCGGGAGGACGAGCCGCACTTGCGGTGTTCTATCTTTTCCTCGGTGCACTTCTTGTCTGGTTGTTTTACGAGCTGCGCATTATTGTCATAAGCGTGCTGATGGCAATCACGCTTGCCTCCGCAATCGCTCCGGTTGCCGAATGGGGCGAGCAAAGAAAGATTCCGCGAATTGCTACCGTGATTACTATTTTCATTGCCACCGCATTGGTTTATTCTGTTGTCGCCTATTTGCTCTTCCCGCCAATGAAAGAGCAAGCGCTGGCGCTCTATGACCAACTGCCGAAATATGTCCAGGGACTGACTGAAAAATTTCCATCGCTTTCCGAGTACATCGGATCGAATGGCGATCAGATGAAAATAGACCCTGAGCACCTGAAAGAGTTGGCGCCTAAAGTAGCAAAGCACACACTCAGCCTGACCGCCGGTCTGATGGGAGCGGTCGCAAACGCCCTTTTGGTGCTGTTTCTCACATCCTATTTTGTGGTTGAAGCCAAAGACATGTGGGACAAACTATTGCTCTGGGTGCCGGTGAAACATCGGCAGCGAGCCTGTGGTTTGATCAGACCATTGGGTGCGCGCATGGGTGGATATGTGCGCGGGCAATTGCTGGTCAGTCTAGTAGTCGCGCTGTTTTTGGGCACCGGTCTGACGCTCCTGAAAGTAGAATACTCTCTAGTTCTGGGTGCTCTGGCCGGGCTTTTCAATCTCGTGCCATTCGTGGGTTCGGCAATATCAATGGTATTGTCCCTGGTGGTAGCGTTCAATCAGTCTGTAACACTTGCCGTGCTCGTGCTTCTGCTTTTCGGACTAGAGCAATGGGTGGAAAGCAATTTTATCGTGCCTCATTTGCTCGGCAAACAGGTCGATCTTCATCCTCTTCTGGTGCTGTTTGCCATCCTCATCGGAGCAACGTTGATTGGCTTGCCGGGCGCGCTTATTGCTGTTCCTGTGGCATCGGCAATTCAATTTCTCGCTCAAGAGTTTTACTTGAAACCGCTCAACGAAAATGCTACCGCTGGCGGTGCAGGTAGCCGCTGCGCGCCGGGCACAGAAGAAGCAAAACCAGAATCAGTTTGAAACTGCGGCAGTACCAAGGGCGGTGGCGACGGTCAAGCCATTCTTCTTCAGAAGTCCAGCCAGATCCCTGTTGATACGCGCCGGCAGATCAGGTCCACCGTAAATCAGACCGGTGTAGAGCTCCACGGCATTGGCACCGTGTTTGATGAATTCAAAAGCGTCAGCGCCGCTGGATATGCCGCCACAGCCGATAATGCCCTGGTCTTTCTGTTTAATCTTGTAAACGCGTTTTACCAATTCCAACGCTTTCGCCTTTAGCGGTCTGCCGCTCAAACCGCCGTTACCCATGGCCTTAACAGCATCAGCCGGCGTACTCAGTCCACCTCTTTCGGTTGTCGTGTTGCCCAGAACGTAACCTTTGATGCCATATTTGCAGGAGCTTGCCACAAATGTCTCGAGCAATTCAGGGTTGCTGTCCGGCGAAAGTTTCAAAAATACAGGCAGGTTTTTGCAGTTGAGCTTTTGAACGCCGGACAAGATCTGGTCGAGTTCTTCCGTCTCCTGCATGATGCCTTCGTGCGTGTTGGGACAGCTGGCGTTAAGTGTGACGTATGCGATTGGCAGTTCTCTTATGCATTCGAATGAATGCAGCATGTCCTGCACGCCTTTCTCGCCTTTTATGGACGGGTGGTTGGTCTTGGCGATGTTGACGCCGGCAGGCAGAGAGAAGCTGGTCGCCGCAAGACGGCGCGCTACAGCGTCCGCGCCCTCTCCATTCAGCCCGAGGCGGTTAATGACGGCTTCGTCTTCAACGAGCCTGAAAAGGCGCGGCTTTGGATTTCCATTTGAAGACTGCCCGGTTATCGAACCTATTTCGGCAAAACCAAAGCCGAATTTTGCTAAACAACCCGGCAGGCGCCCGTTTTTATCAAAGCCAGCCGCCAGACCAACCGGATTGGCAAACTTAACACCGGCAAAAGACGTCTCGAGACAGGCATCTTGAAAGGTCGAGCCGAATAGACCAGCGGCCAGCGGGGCAAGCTTGATTGCCAGCGCGTGGGCTTCTTCAGGGTCCATCTTGAAGAGAAGCGAACGCATCGAGCGGTACCAGAAAGGCGCTGCAGTCGCCTTACCGAGCGCGTTTTCTTCATCCCTGACGCTCTTTTGATCTCCAGCAGCCACACTCATCAGCAACAATCCCCAAGGCTCTTAACCAAGAATTACTCTAAATGATAATGCCACAGCTGACATAGAGTAAGAGCTGATGATTAATTAGCCTGTACTTACGGGAAGATATCCAGGGGATAAGGAAAACCGCCCCTTGCGGCAGATAAAACACTTTGGCAGAAGACACAGGCAGAACTACCATCGAAAACACCTGCACAGAGTGTGGGCAGTGCTTCTCGCCAGCCACTCAGATCTGCCCGAATGACGGAACCAGGCTGGTTGCTCCAAAACCGGAAAAGAAAAAAGACAAACCCTCCGCAGCTAACACTAAGCCGCTGCTCAAGGACAGCAGGCTGGAAGCGGCTGATGACTCGCCTTTGGCTATGTCTGCCGGCTCGCTGTTTGCTCAGGCCCTGTCGGAGCCCATTACACGTCCGGACACTTCAGAGCGAGCCAATCCAAAAAACTCAAAAGGGAAAGATGCAAAGGAAAAAGGGAAGAGCATAGACGCTTCTGCCGGCGCAGAGGCTGAGCTGAAACGCCCGAAAAACGGCAAAAGAGAACTGAAAGATCATCCGAAAGTATCGACAAATTTGGCCGAGGACTCGATTGCCCCTGACGATCTGAGCGACGCTACTGAGTGGGAAACGGATCAGTTGGAATCATCTGATGGCTCGGATGCGGCACTCATTGCTAAAGATGCGGCAGCAAAACTGGTCGGAAAAATTGTCAACGAGCAATACCAAATGCTCTCTGCCATCGGATATGGTGGCATGAGCGTAGTCTTCAAAGCCCGAGATTTAAAACTCGGCAAAAATGTTGCCGTGAAAATGCTGCTCCCTCACTTGATGCTGCAATCTCACAGCATGGCGAGATTTCACCAGGAGGCTCAGTCCGCAAGCGCACTCAACCATCCGAATGTTGTTTCCATCCACAATTATGGGGAGACGGAAACAGGCCAACCATTTCTCGTAATGGACTTGATTGAAGGCACATCTCTGTCGACCGAAATCAAAAGAGAAGGTCCTTTGCCCGTAGACAGAGCGCTGAATATTTTTGTTCAGCTTGCGTCAGCGCTCAGTCATGCTCATGAGAAGGGCATCGTACATCGCGATTTGAAGCCCAGCAACGTGCTTTTGACCGAACAAAACGGAGAGAAAGACTTTTGCAAGATTGTCGACTTCGGCATCGCAAAATTACTGCCTCACGAGGGGCGCGACGCAGTCAGCCTCACGCAGACCGGAGACGTATTCGGCAGCCCGCTCTACATGAGCCCCGAGCAGTGCAAAGGCGAAAGACTGGACGCCAAAGCGGACATCTATTCCATGGGTTGTTTGATGTACGAGACTTTGTGCGGCACTCCGCCGCACACCGGCAATAACATGCTGGAAGTGCTCTATCGTCACATGAATGAAGTGCCGAAGGATTTTAAGAGTTTGAAGCGCGGCATCATTATTCCTCAGCGTTTGGAAGCGCTCATTTTCAAATCGCTTGCCAAAGAGCCAGCCCAGCGTCCTGCAAGCATGCAAGCGCTGCACGATGAATTGAAACAACTGATCAACTATCGCAAAAGCTCATTCTTGGGACGCCTGGTAACCAGCTGGGAATTGTTCATCCTCAAGCGCCGCCCGCGCAAGAGAAGTGAATTCATCATGCTGGGCGCCACTGTTGCATCAATGCTGCTGCTCTTTGCTGCATGCACTTACCTCGTGTCGCAATATGCATTTGCCGATGAGTCACAGGTTTTTAAACAAACGCTCGACTGGCATGTATCACCCCTGCCTCGACCAGGCAATGCCGGTCAGACGGCGGAAGCCATTTTCGAAAACGACGTCAGTAACGCGCGCAATCTTTTGAGAAATTCACCCAATAAAGTCGACACTGAAACACTGGAAAACATGACCAGTTGGGGCAACAGGTTGTCCCTTATCAATCGCTGGGAAGATTCGGCAAAGTGTTATGCATTAGCTCTCGAAATGAGCAAAATGATCAACGGCGAGTTGTGCCTGCCCACTCTGATGCTGCGCCGAGAGTACGGAGAAGCCAGCTTCTACGCAAAGGACTACGCCTTTGCAGCGCGCGAATTCACTGTCTACCAGCAACAAGTGCAGCATTTCATGTACGGTGAGTCGGCCCCGGCCACAATAAACTCCATCGTGCAAACAGCCGAATCTTACTATTACATTCAACAATATTCCGATGCCATCACGGCTTATAGAAATTTCTTTGCCTCCACCCATGGTGACGCTTTGGAATGGACGCACTGGGGTCCACTGGAAATTGGTCGATACGTCGAGGCGGCGCGCGAATTTCAAGGCAAAGAAGGTTATGCGCTCGTGCTCAGCCACTATGCGGACTGCCTGGAGCATCAGGAAGTTTTGGAAAAAGCGAAAGACCTTTATAGAGACGCCGCCGCGCGATGGCAGGTGTTGAAGTCTCCGGACAATGAGGCGCTTGCTTATCTGAGAATCGCCGCCATTCAGGAGCGCCTGAAGGAAAACCCAATTGCCAGCTACGAAGCTGCGCTCAAAGCGCTAAAACCGGATGGCTCGCTGCTCACTACCTGCATCGCCGAAAAACAATATGCAGACTATCTGTGGAAAAACGGCGGCGCCTTTCAAGCAATATTGCTGAAGCTTGACTACTCGCGCGAAGTGCCGAAAGTGAAAATCTAGGCATGGCGGAGCAAACTATTTGAGGCGCTTCTTCAGCTCTTCATCCATGTTGAGACCGCCCAGTCCGCCGTCTGCGCCCATCATGTCGGCTCCCATTCCATCGCCGCCTTCATCCATGAGAACAGACATTTCGTCCTTGACCTGCTTGTAGTCTTTGCCCATTTCAAAGAGCGACTGCGGAAAACTTGATTTGCAGTATTTGAGCGTGTCATAGCTGACGTCGACTTTTTTGGCTTTCTTGCCGCTCCACTCGCGAATTTCTCTTACCCGCATCGGAAAACCAAGCTTGGCGTCATAATTCAAGCAAAGCGTCTTTTTGTACAGCTCGATCAATGCCGTAGGCACAGTCAGTGCGCTGCAAAATGACCACTCTTCGGTGTAAGTCTTGTCATTGGGCGGCGGCTGGTTATTGGTGCGAAAACGTGAATACTTCATGCATTTAAGACCAGCTATCTTTTCCTCTGCGATGCGTTTCCAAGGAGAGAAGTCAGTAAACCCGGCGTCTTTGGTACGTCCGGCGTCCTTGTGATAGAAATTGAACTTCTTGCGCCAGGTGACAGCATCGTAATTGACGAAGCGCTTGGTCTGCTGGTTCAAGAAATACATCCTTTCGCCCGGCAGTGGCTTCAAAAGAGTGTAGTGAGTGGTCTCGAACCTACCACCGTACTTGTTTGAAACAAGGCGAATGCGCCCAGCCATTCGGTGCCATTGCTGCATCTCCCAGCCCTGCGCAGCCGGACCGCTCGGTTTGACTGCCTCTTTCTTGAGCGAATCTTGAGACTTGCTCGAATCCTGCCCCTTCGCCGACTGTGCGGCTTTAGGCGGGCCGCTCGCCTTCACGTTGGCAGCGGTCTTCTCTGCGCCGGCCGCCTGACTCGGTCTGTCCGAAAAAGCCGAAAACGCCAGCGGTACGGCACATAGAAGACTGAGTATCTTTCTGATTCGATGGTCAGAGTTTGACACGAATGCGACTCCGGAGATGTAAGTCTGCCAGGCATGATACTACGTTCTGAGAGTTAGAAGATCGGGAATAGAGAAAAGGGAAGTCTAGGAGATCCGGAATCTGTCGCAAGAGGCACCTGCTGTTGCCGAAAGGCAACAAAACGAACTCGCTAAGCAGTGCCCTGCCTGCAAAGCGGATTTTCCTGCCGCCATGCGTTTTTGCCCGCAGGACGGTACTGCCCTGCCTGACAGCTTGGCTCAAAACGGCAATGAGCCTGCAAATGAGGCAGGTTCTGAGAGTGGAGAAGAGCCAGAGACTGAGGCAAGGTTTGTGAACGGCGATGAGCCAGAGATTGAGGCACGCGTTGAAGATTGCCATAATGACGGCATGCCCAGCCTGGATGATGAGCCTGGTCTCGAACAGAACCCATCTGAAACAGCCACAGTCAACATGGGAGTCCAGCCCGGTGCGGCTCTAGCAGATCCCCGCCTGGAATTGCTCGGCAAGGTCGTCGAGGATCGCTACGAAGTTACTGAAACGCTCGGCAAAGGTGGCATGAGCGTGGTTTTCAAAGCGCGCGATCGACGCCTCAAAAAACTGGTCGCACTGAAAGTGCTGATGCCGCACCTGTCCGCCGATCCTCTCAGCGTCCAGCGGTTTCAACAAGAAGCAACAGCCGCCAGCCATCTCGACCATCCAGGCATCGTGAAGGTATACAACGTAGGCGCGACGGCAAGCGGTCTGCCGTTCATGGCTATGGACTACCTGGACGGCCAATCACTGTCGACGGTGATTAAGGATAAAGGACGGCTCGAGTATGTTGAAGCCCTGGGCATATTCGTTCAGCTTGCCGCCGCACTGGCCCATGCTCACGAAAAAGGCGTCATTCATAGAGACTTGAAACCGAGCAATGTGATTCTCTCGAAACATAGCGAGGAATCAGAAGTCGCAAAACTCGTAGACTTCGGCATCGCCAAAGTGCTTTCGCAAGACGGTCATACTCAAGCAAAGTTGACCCAAACCGGCGATGTGTTCGGCTCGCCTCACTACATGAGCCCGGAGCAATGCCTGGGTGGCGAGCTGGACGAAAGATCCGACATCTATTCCATGGGGTGCTTGATGTACGAGGCGCTCACTGGAAAACCGCCACACACAGGCGAATCGACTCTGCGAATCTTGCACAAGCACATTTCAGAGACGCCAGCCGCCTTCAAAACACTGATTCCGGAGAATAGCGCTTCCATACAACTGGAAGCAATTGTCTTTAAGTGCCTGGCGCCCAAACGCGACGATCGAATTCAGTCCATGAAGCTGCTCAAAAATGAGCTGGCGAAACTTTATATGATCCGCGACAAAAATCCGATCAACCAGGCCATGGCAAAACTTTCGCTTGCCTGGGCGAAAAGACCGAAGTTGAGCACCAGGGAAAAGACCATCTACACAGTCGGGGTGATGGGATCAGTGATGCTCATATGCGCGGTTTCGTTCTTGTTGAACTTCATCGATCTGACTACCAACTCATCCTGGCTTGGTCCAAAAATTCTCACATGGGCAACGCCAAAGCCACCCGGCAATACCGCAGAAGATAAAGCGGCGCTGGCATTCAGCCAGGTAGATATGTACATCAACAAATCCGACTCGCTTCTCAAAGAAGGAGTTGTGACTCCTGGTCAACTGGTCAAATCTCTGACAAATACGGGACTGGGACTGGAGCAAAATGGGCGGCTGGAGGACGCGGCGCGCTGCCTGGAGAAGGCGGCCAATATTGCAGAGAGGCACATCAGCAAATACTCGACCAGTTACGCAAACCTGTGCTTCTTCAAGGGTCGCATCTATTACGAGAGGCAGCAATACGATCTGTCCGCGCAAAATCTCGAAGCATGTCTCGATAGCGAAGAATGGCCTGCCAGCCAGACATGGAAAGGCGATTGCGAGGCAATGCTTGCCGATTGCTACAACTTTATGGGCAAACGTGCCGCAGCCGAAGATTTCTATCAAAGAGCGCTGGATCGCTGGAAAAACGGACACTGCGATTCAACGCACTTTTCGTTAACGGCTGTGCGCTTTGCGGATTTGATTTTGCCTTATAAAAATCAGAAGAGCTACAAGTACGCATATGACCTGTTCAGAGCGGCGAAGAACAACTGGAACCGGACAGGCAGAACAGAGGCGCAAAACATTGCCCTTTGTGACTGGCGCATCTCTGAAGTTTTGGCCGGCACTGAAGATAAAGAACAATCTTTCATATATCTCAAGGACGCCAACGATGAAATGGCAAAAGCTCTGGGAGACGACAATCCCAAACGCACTTCCCTGATGATGAAGTACTCAGATGCTCTCTGGCAAAGAGGCAATCACATTGCAGCGCTTACAGAAAGATACAAATGCTGGCAGATTCTAAACCACGCACCGCCTGAGGCGGCAACGAACGCCCTCTGAAGATTTCTATTTCTTCTGCGGCTTCTTAGCGCCGATATCAGGCTCGAGATCAGGCATATCCAGCCCACCCATGGCCTCATCGGTATTAAAGAAGACTTCCATTTCGCTATCCGCTCTCTTGTAGCCTTTAGGCATGATGTATTTCTCTATAGGAATTTTTACTCTCTGAATCGAGAATGTTTCATAGTCTACATGGTCTGTATCCTGCTCATGCCTGACACGGCGCCGGCCGAGGAAATCAGCCTTCTTGTCGACGCTTCGTTTATGCTTGACGGCTAATGCATGCCGAAGCGGA
>JAYRNY010000005.1:0-4830 GCA_041911975.1 bacterium
AGAAATCAAGAAGAGCCTAAAAGATAGACACAGTTAAAGACAACTGCGAAGCAGGTCAATAAAATATGACAATATTATCAATAACAGCCTCAACCTTATTGAATAAGCTTGCCAATGCAGGCGCTAGTCAAGACCTGCAGCTTTCTAAATCAGCCCTGTTCAAATCTCTGAGTTGCACTGTCCAATGCGCCCGCGCATTCTCGATCCGTCTAAAATTGACGCAGGAATCTACTTAAAAACCTGTCGAGAAACAATTGCTCAACAGACTGACAGTCATTCAAAAGGGTATCCTGCTGGTTTTATTGCCGGTAGCATTTGAACTTTTCTTCGTCTATCTACTCTCAACGGAGCTCTCTCACGCGCAAGCAGGGTTGAAAACAATACTGAGAGAACGCGCAGTGATCGTACAGATCAATCAGATCAATGTGGCGATGATGCGCACATTGCTGCTCATCTTCACCCCTGGTCCAAAAGACGACACTTTCCTATTGCGGATGATCGACAAGGAAAGAAAACGCGCCTCCGAGATGAAGGTGGCTATTAACAGCATGACCAACGTATCACCTGAAATAGCCGATGTTTGCCAGCAGTTCGACAAGATCTTGAGTCTGCTTTCAAACGGCTTTTCGATGGCGGAAAACATCATCAACGATCCATCTATTCCATCAGGCAGGCGCAATCAGCACCTGGATCCATTTTTCATGCTTAGAGCATTTGGTGAAAACAGGCGCCTGACAAAGAAGCTCGACCGCATGGAAGAGCAGTTTCAATCACGAGTTCCTGCTCAGCTTGCCGAAATTCAAAATCACCTCATCACCATTCTTACTATAGGAATCGGCTTGGGATGCCTGCTCTCATTTTTGCTGTCAAAGGCGTTCTCACGGGACATCACAAGACGGCTAGAAGCAATTTCAGCGCAGGCACCCAATGTGTTTCAGGGAAACGCTCTGAGCAAGCCGCAAGAAGGAACGGACGAGATTGCCAGACTTGACAAGACGCTCCACCAGGCGGCTATTCAATATAAGCAAGCGAGGCTCAGGGAGCAAGCCATACTGCACAATGCTGCCGATGTTATCTGCTCGCTGGACGCAAAATTTCGTTTTGTCGGGGTGAGCCAGGTTGCCGAAAAGCGCTGGGGACGAGGTGAGGGCGATTTGATTGGAGCACCCGTAGCGAACATCCTTTCCGAGGACACTATTGCGCAAACACTCGATGCGCTCCAGAGAATCGCCCGCGAAGGAAGCGGTGAATTCGAGAATAAGATCAATAAATTCAGCCTGCCGAGCGCATCCTATGAGTCTTACTCAGAGTTTCAGTGGAGTGTGCGCTGGTTGAAGGAGGAGAAACGTTATTTCTGCACGGTTCATGACGTCACAGAACTGAGAGCTGTTGAGAGATTGAAAGAAAAGTTTCTTTCCATTGTCAGCCACGATCTGCGCGCGCCGATCACATCTATCGGCATTTCTCTCGAGCTCCTCAGAGATGGAAAACGAGGCGAGCTGCCGGAAAAGGTGATAAACGTCCTGGATCGTACCGAATCCAGCCTTTCGACTTTGACGGTCCTGGTCAACGAGCTCTTGGATTTGAATAAACTGGAAGCCGGCAAAATGTCCCTCAATTCGGCAGTCGTGAGCGCGCGCGCAGTGTGCTCGCGTGCACTCGATTCATTGAGAGAGCTTGCCGAGTCGGCTGGTGTGGAGCTGGAGCTTACAAACTCTGACTGCTCGGTCTGGGGTGACGAGCTGAGACTGACTCAGGCAATGACAAATTTGATCTCAAATGCAATCAAATTCTCTGCGCGCGGCTCTACAGTTAAAGTCGAGATTTCTGCGACCGACGAAGCAGCCGAGCTGCAAGTCATCGACCAGGGACCGGGCGTGCCGGAAAGTGAAAAGCCTTATGTATTCGACAAGTTTAAACAGACATCTGTGCAATCAAATATAAAAGGAAAGGGCAGCGGACTCGGTCTTGCGATCGTCAAGGCCATCGCCGAAGCACACAACGGCTCAGCCGGCGTGATGAACGCACCGCGCCAAGGGAGCGTTTTCTACATTGTGATTCCAAGGCTTTCCAGCTCTCCGGAGAGTGAAGCCTGATGAAAAGGATAACGCTGGAAAGCAAAGGCGCTCTGTTGGTGATGTTTCCTCTCATCTGTCAAATCATCTTTGTGGTGGTGTTGACGGCGCAGCTCTGGGAAATTCACTCAAACATCAACAAGCAGTCACAGTCTTGTGAGTTGATTACAAAAACCCTGTCCCTGATCTTCTACTCAATCAATATGGGTTATGTAAATGAAATTCACTCTCCGAAGTTTCGAGAGCTGCATAACGAACACATTGCCTCGGTAACGCCTGACAATAGAATGTTCACTATGCTTGGAGACAAACTACATTTGATTGGCGCAAAACTCGAAACCGACGAGCTTCAACGCAATCGCATCAGCGTACTGACGAACGCTGGTGAAGAGGTCCTTCGTTGCCTGTCCAACATAAGAGACAACCAGGCTAAAGGTTTTAAATACTGGAAGCATGTGCACTGGAGCTACGAAATGGCGTTGATCAATTCCTGCAACCGGTTGCTCAATGCGGCAGACAATGTAGTCGAATACGAAGAAACAAAACGTCAGGGCAGCCAGGAATCTACGGAAAGCCAATTTCGATTCTTGAACTCGATACTGGCCGGAGCTATCGTCGTCACTGTCGCGGCGGCATTCGTAATGTCCGCGTTTTTCATCAGGGACATCCTCATGCCGCTCAAGAATCTGAGTGCGAATTGCCTGCGCATATCCAGGCAAGAAGACCTTCCGCCAGTAATGTCAGACGGCAGCGAATTTTCCGTTCTTGATGGAATCCTCCACGAAATCAGAAAGGCGACAATCGAAGAGCAAGAGCGCGAGAAATCAATGGTGGAAAACACCAACGACTTGATTTGCTCGCTCAGCACTGAAGGGAATTTCCTGCGTGCCAATCAATCATCTATGGAATTCTTCGGCAAAGAAGCGTCCTCTATTGTCGGCAAATCAGTTTTTGAATTGATTGCCGAAGAAGATCGCGGGCTTGCCGAACAGAGCTTGCAGAAGATGCTTACAGCCGAAGAGAGCAGGTCTTTCGAGTTTCGCTTGAAGCAAGACGGCAAACTGGTTCACACGCGCTGGTCATGCCTTTACTCGCAGGACACAAGCGAGCTGTTTGCCGTCGTGCATAACATCGAAGAGGAAAAACGAATCGAAACCTTGAAACAAGATTTTGTCGACATGGTCAGTCACGATCTGCGCAGTCCGCTTTCATCCATGCAGGTCGCGCTAGACATGATCGGGCAACAAGCCTACGGCGAGATCAGCAATGATGCGCAGCAGGAGATTACAGGGGCAAGAAAGAATCTGGCCAGGCTGTTGGACTTCGTCAACGACCTTTTGGATTTTCAGAAGTTGAAACAGGGTGCTCTGCAGCTAGATTGCGACAACGCCCATGTGGATGGGCTGGTGAAAAGTGCGGTGGACCTTGTGAAACCAGCTCTAGTAGCCAAAGAAATGAAGATCGAAGCTATAGGAGAGGACATACTGCTCTATGCAGACTCGAAGAAAATCGTTCAGATGTTGACCAATCTTCTCGCCAATGCCATTCACTACACACCTAATAAAGGCAAAATAACCGTGTCATGGAGCCAAAATTCCGAAGCTGTGGAAATTGCGGTAACCGATACGGGACCAGGAATTGCCGAAGAGTATCGAAAGAAAATCTTCGAAGCTTTCGAGCAAACACCGCAAGCTGCAAGCAAGGGCGAAGGCACGGGACTGGGGCTGGCCATTTGCAAACTGATTTGCGACGCGCACAAGGGTTCCATTTCTGTTGAAAGCGAAATCGGAAAAGGCAGCAAATTCATCGTCAAAATTCCGCCGGCACAATCTTAAACAAGACTAATAATCCTTCACTGCGGAGGGTGAACATCCTGCCAAGTGGCGCTGGCTGGCGTTTCCAGAAAGGCAGTCTAACCAATAATTGGCGAGCGCCTGGCAACAGGTGGGAATTAATTACCTCTGCTTGGGTTCCTCACATATACTAGATTAGCTGGCGGTAAGCTTTATAAACTGAGGTGCGTCTATGGGTGACGTCTCAGCATTTGCAGTTTCTCAAAAAATCCGCAGCGCATTCAACGTCTCCGCGTTGGAATCGCGCTTGTCCACGATTGCCGAATCGCAGAGGCTGATTGCCGAGCTGCTCAATAGCCGCACGGCATGCGTATCTCCGGCAGCCGGACTGGCGATACCGGAACTGCGCAAGCACAGCGACAAAGCTATTCTTTCTACAGGCATTGTCGGCACGGGCAATTCAGCTCACGCACTGGCAGCATATCTAGGCGCGGCAGGGTGTACGGTCCGCATGCTCAGCCGTGACAAAGCAAAAGCCAATCGTCTCGACTCCTCCAGGCAGATTTTCTCCGAAGACCGCATACTGGGCAGATTCGAACTAGCTGGTGCGTACAGCGACCCGCGCTTATTTGCAGAGCGCAGCAGAAACATCTTCATTGCCACGGTTGCCACTGCATATCGTGACGTTGCCGATACCCTGGCACCATATCTGAACAGCACACACACAATCATTTTATTCTCCGGCAAATTCGGCGGCGCACGAGAATTTCAACTGCGCCTTCAAGAGCGAGGCGTTACCGACCTGCCGAAGATCGTGGAAACAGACTCTCTTTTCGCCTGCCGTATGGTTGCCGACGCCCGAGTCTGGATACGAGGCATCAAGCGCTGGACGCTGTTCTCTTCAGTGACGAGAAGTGAAACAGAAGCTTGCGCGCCAATCGTCAATGCATATTTTCCAGGAC
>JAYRNY010000006.1:0-6892 GCA_041911975.1 bacterium
AGCTGCTCAAGCCGATCATTGCCGAGACTTTCAAACTCGAGGATGCAGCCCAAGCACATCGATATGTGCAAGAGGACAAAAATTTCGGCAAAGTAGTTTTGACAGTGGAAAGTTAGTGATACACACACACACACAATGCCGGATCAGCTTGAAGAAACACACATAACGGAAGACGGCTCCTTGACTCTGAAAGACGAGGAGACAGGAGAGCTTTATCACAATCGTGCCGGTGCTTTTACTGAAGCACTAGCGAATTTTGTTGAGCCAATGAATCTTTCTTCGATCGCATCAGACAAGCGACAACTGGCATTTCTGGATGTATGCTTTGGATTGGGGTACAACACTTTAGCGTTGTTAAACTCGCTCTGCGAACTGAATTTGAGAGCCGAGTCAGTAAGAGTAGTCGCAATCGAGAAGTTTCAAAAACCACTTCTCTATATAGATAGAGTTCTCGGCGATGATCGTTTTCAAATGCTCAGAAAATCGATCGAGAGTGAAGCTCCGAGTTTGATGCGTGGAGAATTCGGCTCAGTTAGATTTTCACTGCAGTGTGCATCACGAGCAGTGCCTGTGCGATTCGATCTTCTCGAAGGTGATTTGCGAAATTGCATTCCTCAACTGGTAGATAGAGAAAGTGGCAAGATTGACGGTATCTTCCACGATCCCTTCTCTCCTCGCCGGGCGCCGGAGCTTTGGACCATCGACCTTTTCGAGTGCTACAAGAGAATGCTTTTCTACCCAAGTGGAAAGATTGTCACTTACAGTGCTGCGAGTGCTGTAAGAGGGGCTTTCCAACAATGCGGCATGATTGTTCGCCGCACCAGCGCGGTAGGCGGAAAGTCCGGAGGAACTTTGGCCATGCTATCCTGCGAGAGTTTCGATGAAACATTTGGACTTCCACTCTTCGATGAGGAGCTTGAAAAACTGGGTGGCAGAGCTGGTGTTCCCTATAGAGATATGCATTTTTGTAAAACGCAACGTGAGATCGTGCGAGCACGAGAAGCGGAGCAGAGACGCCTGTTCCCAATCTAGGCAACGTTTCAGTTCTCGTTCACATCTGGTTTGTAAGTATTCGGCCAAACCAGATCCACGACAAAAATTCGTTCTTTAGATCACGCCCGCTCTGAGCAGGTCTTTTAAGTGTATGAGACCTTCCGGCCTGCCCTGATCGTCAAGAATGATCAGGTCCGAAATCGAATGTTTTTCCATCAATTTCAACGCTTCAACTGCCAGAGAGTCGGAGTTGATTGTCTTGGGATTGGCGGTGCAAATTTCTTCAGCTGTTTTCTCAAACGCGCCATGTCCCCATTTGACGAGAGATCTTCTCAAATCGCCGTCCGTGATTATGCCTTTGAGGCGCTGATTTTCATCGACTACAACGCCGAATCCTAGACGTTTGGCATCGATTTCAGCGATCACATCTTCATAAGTTGCGTCTTGAGGGAGCTGCGGCATTTGCAGTCCGAAGCGCATTACATCTTTGACGGAGACCAGCTGCTGACCGAGCGAACCACCTGGGTGGCGGCGGGCAAAATCCTCGGCTTTGAAGCCTTTTCGTGACATGAGCACAATTGCCATAGCGTCGGCTACAGCCAGGGTGGCCGTCGTAGACGTAGTTGGGGCAAGGTTGAACGGGCAGGCTTCGCGCTCGACGGCCACATCGACAACGACGTCGCTGTGCTTGGCCAGGGTTGATTGCGTACCGCCAGTCAGGGAAATCACTTTCAGACCCATGCGTTTAATAGGATCTAGAACTTGCTTGATCTCAGCTGTTTCGCCGGAATACGAAAGCGCCATGACCAGGTCTCGTTCTTCCAGCATGCCGAAGTCGCCGTGGCGCAATTCTGCCGGGTGAACGAAGAAGGCAGGTGTGCCTGTTGAGGCGAGGGTGGCGGCAATCTTATTGCCTATGTGCCCGGACTTGCCAATGCCCGTGACGACAACCTTGCCCTGGCAGGCGAGCAGGAGTTCAATAGCGTTCTCGAAAGAATCTCCCAGCCTGTCGGCAATGCCACGCAGCGCCTCGGCTTCGAGATAAAGGACTCGTTTTGCCTGCTCTACGAGCGTTTCGCGCGTCTGTGCATGAGCCGGCGGGCAGTCGGCCAAATAAGTCTCGGGAGCAAAGGAGTTCTGGCTCAGGTTAGTATCGTGAGGGTTTGCCATTTGGTGAAAAATCCAGCTCGCACTGATGTGAAAAGGGTGGATGTAAGTTACCAGGTGATTCTACCTGGTGTTGCAAGTGGCTACTTTGGAAGGAATTCAAGCTGCCCTGATAATATTGATGTCAAGTAATGCAATTGGGCACCTGTGTAGCTCTTAAGGATCTTACATTTCGTTTTTCCTGACAACTAAGTTAAATCTTAGTTTTATTCTCTCAAGCTGCGTGGCGGCTGGATTATTGGGCAATTTCTAATTAGTGGGTTTGGGTAACTATATGCCGGCAATCTTCTCCCGGGGAGAGAAACTAGAAAACGGACACTATACCGTCGTCAAGGAGATTGGCGTGGGCGGTATGGGTGTGGTTTATCATTGCCGAGACGAGCTTCTCACTCGCGATGTCGCAATTAAGATGCTCCTTCCGGAATTGATGTCCGATAAGAAAAACCTCGAGGTGTTTCGTCAGGAAGCGCGTCTGGCTGCGCAACTCGAGCACCCGAATCTGGTAACCGTTTACGACATTGGTGTCGAAGAAAGGCACGGAAAACAGCACCACTTTCTGGCTATGGAATATTTGATGGGCGGCAATCTCGCTGTTCGCCTTCAAGACTCGCCTCTTTCTCTCGAGCATGCGCTCAACTGGATGAAACAGTTGGCTTCAGGCATTTCTTTTGCGCATAAGCGAGGAGTCGTTCACCAGGACATAAAAGCGGACAACATTTTTATTACCAATGAAGGTGATTTGAAAATCGGAGATTTTGGACTGGCTCGTTTGCTCGACAGAAGAGTCGGTGCTGGCAATACGAAAATCATGGGCACGCCCGCGTATATGTCGCCTGAGTTGGCGCGCGGCGAGCCGCAGGATCATCGCTCCGATATCTATTCTCTAGGTGTTCTCTTCTTCGAAATGGCGACCGGCAGCCTTCCATTTCGCGCCAAAGGCATGATCGAAATGGCGATGAAACACGCACCGGCCGCAATTCCTTCTATCAGGCGGCAGAATCCGGAAGCACCAGAAGTGCTGGACAAAGTCATTCGCCGAATGATGGCCAAGCAAGCCGAAGATCGCTATCAGAATGCGGCGGACATTCTCAACATTATTGATGAGTTGATTTTTGAACTGCGCGTTCAACGCCTGGGCATCAGTTCAAACCGACCACTTCTTACATCCGGTGAAGTGCTGCAGGTTGCGCTCGACCAGCGTGACGCGAAAAGTTCCGGACAAGCAAGAGCAGTGCAGGCACCCGATGTATTGCCGAGTGCCGACAAAACAAGCAAACAGATTCCAAAAATTGAATCGAGTCATCCGACTCCTAATCTTGGCTCGACACTGGAACTAGACAGAGAAGCGGACAAACGCGAAGCACAGGAGCACGAGGACAGGGAACGCGCGGCGAAGTGGCAGGAAGCCGCGGATGCGGAAGCTAAGCAGGGAATAAAAACTGTCGGCAAAAATGAAGAGGCGAAGAAAGTAGAACCGCCAAAACCGGATACAAGACCGGCAGGAAAAGTCGATACATTAAGTGTTCCAATTGCACCGCGCAACACAGAACCGCTGGCAATGCCTGCATCATCTTCAGGGGCAAAACCTCCGCAGCCCTCGACTGCGGCGCCAGCAACGTCAGCCTCTTGGAAAGTGCCGCCTGCTGCAGCCAAGGTTTCCAGTGTTCACGCCAAAGAGTCATTGCATAAGTTCCGCGTGGCGCTAGATACCGAATGGGTATTTAAAACCAAAGGTCCAATTGGATGGTCGGCACAACCTCTGTTAGATAGAACCGAAAAGATAATTTTCCTCGCCTCGGCGGACGGCAATCTGTACGCCCTTGATGTGCGGGTTGGCAACAAGGTCTGGGATCATCAGATGACAGAGCCGATCATGTCGGCGCCAGTGACGATAGACAATTATGTCTTCGTAACCTCGGCCTCTGGTGAAACATTGTGCCTGGATTCATATACAGGAAAGGTGATTTGGAACAAATCTGTTAATTCGAAAACAGTTGCATCTTTAGCTATGTTCAAAGAGTCGACATTGATAGTGCCTAGCGGTGCGGACTTGCGTGCTCTTGATGTGCGCTCCGGAGAGGTGCTCTGGCTTTATCAAACAGGTGCACCCATAATTGCATCTCCCCTTGTGCAGGGCGACTCGATTTTGCTTGGTACGAAAAGTGGTGAGCTGCATTCACTGAGCGCTGCTAAAGGAAATTTGAATTGGAAATTTGCCGCCGACGGCCCAATAATTTCCTCACCGTTTGCATCTGTCGACACGGCATACGTGGGCACCAAGTCAGGCAACTTCTATGCCATTGAAGGTCGCCTGGGCACAATGATCTGGCAGTATCCCGCCAACGGGCACATACTAGCAAAGGGTGCGATTGTTTTCACTTCAGTAGCATTCGCCAGTCAGGACCGATGGCTTTATTGCTGTGAAAAATATGACGGCAGATTGAAGTGGAAATCGGCGATAAAAGGCAAGGTGTCGGCAGACCTCTGTACATATAAAGGGCAAATCATCTGTGCAACCGAAGAGGGCTGGCTGCAAACATTCTCTGCCGCCAACGGGCAATTGAAATGGCAGACGGACATTGCCAGACGCATTCAGTCACCGCCCATGGTGCACGGCAATTCTCTTTTTGTGGGAACAGTTGAAGGGGAAGTATTCGCCTACTCACTGGGCTCTGCCGACGGTGCAGAGCAGACGGCATAGACCGATTTTTTATCGTACGGTCGATGCATGGCGTCAACTTTACATTAAGGACGCATACAATGCGCCACTACGATCTTTACTTTATAATTCGATCCATCAAAATGGCGATAAATGTCAGAATGCTGACTACGCCGTTTACGTTGAAAAATGCGGCATTCACTTTGCTCAGGTCGTCCGGTTTTACCAAACTATGTTCATAAAAGAGCATGCAAGCGATCATGATTAATCCCACGTGGAAGGCGAAGCCTGCTTGCACTTGCAAGCCGAGCAGGGCCATAGCTGTGACTGTCACCACATGCAGTGCAATGGAAATATTCAAGGCAGATGCGATACCGAATCGCGATGGAATGCTCTGCAGTTTTTCCTTTTTATCAATTTCAAAATCCTGGCACGCATAGATAATGTCGAATCCCGCCACCCAGGTGCTTACCGCAAGTGCAAGAAACCACGGAGCCGCCGCATCTAGTGTGCCGCCTGCCGCCACCCATCCGCCCAGTGCGGCGCCGCCCAGTGCAATACCAAGCACGATGTGGCAAAGCCAGGTGATGCGCTTTGTATATGAATAGAAGCTGAGCCAGAAAAGAGCTATAGGCGAAAGATACAGGCAAAGCGGCGGCAAATGAGAAGCTGCAAACAGCATGATCAGAAAGGAGACGACGGCAAAAATGGCTGCGTGTACCGGCTTGATCCTTCCTTTTGGAATTGCCCGCATCTCGGTACGGGGATTGCGCGCGTCGATTTTTGCGTCGATCAAGCGGTTTAACGTCATCGCGCCCGCACGTGCACCAGTGAATGCAAGTATCGTCCATAAGACCACGTCCCATCCCGGCAAGGTGGCAGAAGCCAGAATGAGCCCGGATAGCGCAAAAGGCAACGCGAACACTGTGTGCTCGAGTTTGATCATCTCCGTCCACTCCTTTGTGGAGGCGACGAGATCGGTTGATTTAGCGGATTCGTTGGCGGCAGTCACTCTTGCGGTCTCAAACGGCTGCGATCTGTTTTGTGCGAGCTTTATTCTACGCCAGTGTGTGCTGCGTGCTGAAGACGTCATTTTTGTGCTTGTCATGAGGGTGTGCTAAGACGAGGATTTTGCGAAATCTGGTTAGTTCCCTGTAATAGACCGGGTTTTTCAATTGTCAGTATGTGTTATGGCTTACATCTCGGCATTGTGAGCCAATTATCAAGCGGGTTCTACTTGAATATTTGACATTCAACTGGGATGATGAACATGCGGCGAAAAGCGCAGTATCTCTGATGGTTGCCGCAAGCATAACCCCAAGATACGCAATCGTGTTAATTGAGAGGATGTCATTGAGTATGAGCTCCCAGGATGTTCCAACACCAGGCCCGGCAAAAAATGTACAGGGCACGACTATCGATCTACAGGGCGTAGCTGCTTTTGCCCGCCTGGTAGAGTTGCTTGCTCAAGAATTGGGCACCAGCCCCGGCAAAATGCAGGGTAATTTACCTACTGGTCCCGCTGCTTTTAATCAATTGGTCGGTGAAATCGAATTGAATAACTCTGGATTCACCCGCAAGCTGACTATTCTTTCTCAGCCAGGATCTCCTTTGACTTTGCGCTTCCAGAGCCAACATGGTGAAGTGCGCACACTGGATAAAGGCACTCATCCATTGCAAATTGTTTCCGATTTCTACATCGCTGCCGCGGTAGAAGCGCGGCTGAGCATCGGTCATGGCACGGTCCTCGTGTAGGCTGGGTGCATGACGGAGGATAGCCGCGAGTCTCTGCGAGCACATTGCACGCGTGGCCTTGACAGCCGCGCACACCCAGCGTATAGTTGTTGCATTACTAAGCACCAGGCAAGGGGGCCGACGTGAACCCGTTCGATGCCTACGTCGATGTCCAGGTCGCCGGTGACCGGCTGCACATCCACCCCGAATCGGTGAAGCGCTTGATTCGACAGGGGAAGCTGCCGGCTCTCAAGGTGGGCAATAAATGGTTTGTCGAGAAAGACTTTTTGGAGCAATTCGCGTTACGCTACGATCCCCGGCCGGGTAATAAGGCGACTC
>JAYRNY010000007.1:0-4872 GCA_041911975.1 bacterium
ATAAATGCCACCGGCTTGTCCACCATGCCGTAGACCTTGCAAAGGCCGAGCACTGTGCCGATGTTCAGCCCATTGTTGAAAAGCACAAAAGCGGTACCGAAACCAAATGTAATACCAAGCACGAATGACATAATGCAAACGCGAATATTGTTGGTAGCAATCATACTGGATGCAGTCTGGCTATATCCCTGCACCGAGTCGGTCCACATTTTCTTGTTCTCAATCATGTTCCACATATCTTCGCTTACCAGAGGATGTCCTTTCACAACCTCCAACTGGGCGAAATGCGGGTCTTTTACTGTGGAGAAATAAGCAAGCACGGCTGGCCCTGCAAAAAGTAGAAAAGAGACCGTGATATAGAGAATCTTCTCTTTGACAAGGCGCGGAAAGGTCAACCAGAGGAAGTGACCGAGGTCCGCCCAGCGATTTCTTCTGGTTTGATAGACTTGGTTGTGCGCTTTGACCACCAGGTTATTGAGATACACCAGCACATCCTGGCCCAGCTTGAGCGAGCGAGCCCTTGACAGGTCGGCGGACGTCATCCGATACAGACGCCCCAGCTCTTGAAGCTCCTGCCTGTCCAGTTGGTGCATACCGGTCTTTTCGATACGCTTGATGAGGCTCTCGAGCCTCTCCCATGCTGGTTTTCTAGATTTAAGCCAACGCTCGACGTTCATTCAAATAACGCGCAATAATGCAGTAGTACAAGTGGGTCGATTACCCGAAATCAAACGCTCAGAAGAGACTTCTTAATTTAAACGCAAAACGCAGTCGAAAAGCCAATGCACAGCCCAGACTACTCTATCTCTACCCCGGAAAATGTCGACCTACACCTCGAGCTGGCGGGGCTTGGCAATCGCATCCTGGCAGGCGTAATCGACCAGGTGCTCTGCGTGCTGGTAATGGTCATATTGGGACTGGCCGCCTGGGGTGTCTTCACGCTGGTTTCAATGAGCCAGATGCCTTCTCACGTAAAAGGCATTGCCTATGGCTTCATCGTTATGGTTCTGATATTTGGTTTTTTCATAATTCACTTCGGATATCACATGTTTTTCGAAGGCACCTGGCAGGGACAAACTCCGGGCAAGCGTGTCGCGCAAATTAGAGTGATCGAGCAGAACGGGCAACCCGTTACCTGGCCGGCTGTGATTATCCGCAATTTGCTGCGCGTCATAGATACCGGACTGATGCTGATTGGCGTTCTTTCCATCATGGTAGACAACAAAGAGCGGCGCTTTGGCGATCTTGCCGCCGGAACAGTGGTTGTGCGCGAGCGCAATTCGGAACTTTTAACCACATCGAAAGACGACATCGATCTGGAAAACATAAAGCCTGTTGATGCGGACATGCTGGACATCGGCCGAATTACACCACAAGAATACGAGATTTTGATCAGCTTTTTGAAACGCCGCAAGACAATGGCGAGAAAACAACGCCCGGTCGTGGCTGCAAAACTAATGCAGCACTTCAAAGAAAAGCTGGCAGACGACAGCACCAAAAACGCTGAAGAGTACCTGGAAGGTTTGTACCAGGCTTATCGCACTCGGGCGCTTACCTAGTGGAGCTGTCTGATGTGAAACGGCTCACTGACGAGCTGGGCAAGGTATTTTCAAAAAACGCGGCGGCGCCTGGGCTAGTCAAAAACCGCGATGGCATTAGTTTCGGCCAGTATATCAGCCACATTCTTTTCAACGATGCAGCCAGATTGACCTGGCTTTTCGCCTGCATGGCAAGCCTTTCGAAGAGAGGACTCCTGCCCGCGAACCTGGCCGGGACAGACCTGGAAAAGGCGATATCACGGATAGCCGGGGACGTTTTCGCCGTGCCGTCCCTATACAAGGATGCCAGCCCGCTGGCACATTGCGCAGGAAATCTGGCAATGGAATTGGCGGGCGCAACAGGATCTGAAGCCCTGAATGAGGCGACAGAATCAGCAATTCGCTGCTTCAAAAAATGGTCCGCAGCAGCTGGAAAAACGGCAGCACTTCGCTTCTCTGCCGACGCCGGAAATGCCTTCAGCGACCCTCTTTTACCCGGCTGGGTCTACCAGTACCTGCTGCAGAAGAGCGAAAAAGACTCGAAAAGTGCGGCGCGGGCAGAACGACTTTCGCCGCTGTACACCCAGTGGTTCACGCCATCCTGGATCGCAGACTTCCTCATCGAAGACGCCATAACTTCGCCCCGCCAGACCTTTATCGACCCGGCTTGCGGTGCCGGGCATATCCTGGTTCCGGCGCTGCGACGCTCAGTAACGCTGCTGGTTGAATCAGGGCTGCCTGAAGACAAAGCAGTTCAACTGGCAATCAACGAGTTGATTTTTGGGCTGGACATAGAGCCGCAACTGACTGCCGCTGCAAACTTAAGCCTCTATCTCGCCTGCCGAGACATTCACCCGACAGCAAAACTTAACCCAGCGAATCTTTTCTCCATCACCAATTCGGTTGGTGGCTCGCTCTGCTTGAACGTTCCTGAATTGAGAGTTGTGGCTGAAAGTGCGGACGAGCAATCGCCCAAGATGGCAAGAAACTTGCCCGGTCAGTTCGACGCACTGGCGGCAAATCCGCCCTACATGAGCAGGCGCAACATGCCGGATGACTTGTGTGAGTTCTTGAGCGATCACTACCCGCTTTCGAAATACGATCTGTATTCCGCCTTTGTCGAGCTATCAATAAGACTGTTGAAAGAAGGAGCGCGCGCCAGCTTGATTTGTCAACAAAGCGTGCTTTCAATATCGCGGTTCAAACCACTGCGAGAGTTTATCGAACAACACAGTCGCATTGAAACAATCGTTCAATTGGGCTCAGGCAGCTTTCCAACCAGAGCCGGAGAAAAGGTAAACAATGCCATCATCACCTTCCGGCGCCAGAAACAGCATCAGGAAAAGGAAAACGGTCAATTGCAATTCGCGCGTATTCTCTATCCGGAAGAGAAAAAACAGGCGGAGATTTTCGGTATCAAATCAATGCTGGCAGTGCGCGACATTAATTCGAGGCCTGCTCAATCCACAGCGAAACCGACTCTTGCACCATGGTGTCCTCCATTTGTTCTAGAGTTGTTCGAAAAACATCCACCGCTGCAAATGGGTGATGTTGTTGTCGTCAATGGACTCTTTACTTGCAACAATAAAATGTTCGTCCGAAAATTCGATGAAGTACCGGAGGATGCTCGCCATGAGTACGTTCCTTATGACAAGGGCGGCGGTCAAAAGTGGTATCATTCGACGCCTTATATGCTGCACTGGCAAAAAGACGGTGACGTCATTCGCGAATACAGAGCCTCGCGCGGGCAGTCTCGCAGCCTTCCCGGTGAGGACTATTACTTCAAGCCCGGAATCACTTATTCATATATAGGGACACAAGGATTCAAAGCGAGATTGCTTAGTCCCGATTGCATTTTCGACATTGCCAGCTCGTCCGTGTTCACTCCGGAGCCGCTGAGAATGTACATGCTGGGCTTCATGAACTCATCGTTAGTTCGCTATCTCATGGGTGTGCTCAATCCAACCATCAATTTTCAGATCGGCGATCTGCGCAGAATTCCTTACGCCCAACCTGACCAGACCACTCAGTTCGAGGTTTCAAAACTGGCTCAGGAAGCCGTTGACCTGGCGCAAAAGGCGGAGAGTTTGGCCCTTCAGGATGCGGACGTCGACTTTCTTGACTGGGCAAAATCGATGGAGACAATTATTCAAACGGAAATAGATCGACAGATCTTCGCTCTATACAATGTTCCTTCAAAATTGCAAAAGCAGATTCTGCAGGACCCCTGGGTAGTCCGGGGACAGAAAAATGTTTTCTCACCACGCACACGCCGCTGAAGTCTTCACTTGCTGCCGGAAATCAACTCATCAGGACTGGGCACCTGATTGAAGTCCGCGGACTTCTCCGCGGTTCTCTTTTTCAGATAAGCTATCAATCCCTTGGCGCCCTTGTTCTTGAGAGCTCGTTTCAGGCGTATGGATGTTCGCTCCAGTAAATCTTTCCCACTCACAACCATGCTGATTATCTTCGGTCCATCCGCCGTTTCAACAAGGCGGAAATTGACGTCGCTTTTCTTGCCTGAAAGTTTGAGCAAACCAATTACGGATGCTTCTTTCTTGTCTTTGTTAGTTGATTTTACTTCGTACTTTCCGTCGGAAAAAACCCTTCGCCAGCGCACAAAGTAACGATTTTGCAGCATTTGACGAAAAAGTTGAGTGACTTCTTTCTGGTCGGCAGTGGAGAATGTCGCCCACCCTGAATCACCGAAAGCGCGCTTCGCCATTTCATTAAAATCCATGTGGACGGCTGCGTCGTTGAATGTGTTTTTCCTCGTCGCCATCGAGTCTGTTCTGGTCACAGTGGAAATGAATTGCAGTACGACATCCTTCTCCGTTTGCTTTTTCTCCTCCGCGCTCATCGCAGACGAAAAACTGAATGCACTCGCAGTCAGAACGGCCAGGACAAGAAGTGACGCGATGTTTTCCTTCTCAGACAACCAGGTTCTCCTCTTTCCGGGCTAGAGCGCTGCCTGCCTTTTCGTCAGCAGAACCGCAGCCATGAGCAAGCCGGAAATGCTCCATGCGAGTAAAACAAAAATGTCCTGACCATACCGAGCAGGCGTGTCGAGAAACACGCCTTTGAATGCGTCAGCCGCATAATAGAGCGGCATACAGCGCGCAATTAACTGCTCCCAAGCGGGCATTGCCTCAAGCGGCACGATAATGCCGGAGACGAACATTAGTGCGACACCGAGGATGGACACAGTCATTGTGTAAACACGAATGGTGCGCAACCAGCAGGCGAACGACAAGCCTATGGATGCAAAACAAAAGACGATCAGCAGCGTGATACCAATCAGTCCCAGCTGGTTCGTGCACAGAGTAAATTTTAC
>JAYRNY010000008.1:0-3445 GCA_041911975.1 bacterium
CCGACATAATCGCAAAAGGTTTCGTATGGGAGCTGTCCGGAAAAGAGCAAACGCTGGAAATCATGCCCTTCAGCGGAGTCGTGGTCCGCTCTCGTGGTAGATTTCAGATTCTCCATCAATGTTTGCTCAGTCACTGTCCTTCTCCTCTTGTTCAACAATTACTTGCCGGAAAACATATCAAGAAACCACATTGAACACATTGGCACCATTTATGGTGCACAATTGCGCACCACACTCGTCTCAACGCAATGCTTTACCTGCAGCTCTTACCAGACGATTGCGCCCCTGTGCTTTTGCCGCTTGGAGAGCTTGTTCCGCATCAGTGATAAGCACTTTCAAATCCATTCCGTCTCCAAGCGCTGCGACTCCGCTTGATGCAGTAACGAAGAAAGGTTCTCCGCCACCGACGTGTTCGACGGCGGCCAACTCGCGCAAGAATGTCTGCCCTAGTTCCGCAACTTCAGGAACGGAGAGGTTTTCCACCATCACGCCGAACGAGTCGCCACCGATTCGGCCAATCAGTTCCGAATGGCGGAATGTTTTCTTCAGCAGATTGGATACTGTAAGTATAACTTTATCGCCGGCGGGGAACCCATAGCGCTCATTGACATAACGCAGTCCGTCAATGTCTATGAGCATCAAGACCAGCGAAAAGCGGCGCTGGAATGGTTCCACAAGTGCGCCGGCGCGCTCGATAAATGCACTGTGCGTCAAGCACTGAGTCAATCCTTCGCGTTTCAGCATTTTTTGGAAGACACGATATCGCTCCAATCGTCCCGCCACCGTGGCAACAAGCAATGGCGGCGCAATCGGTTTGATCAAGTGATCGTCACCTCCGGAGCGAGCGCTTTCAATGTGAGCTTCCAATTGGTTTTGCGTGGTGAGGAATAGAATCGGCAATGCAACAAAGCGTTCCATCTGCCGGACATACTTTGCAATCTCAAACCCGGTGATGTCGCCCATCATCACATCCAGAAGCAAGAGGTCCGGGCAGAAGGCAAGAAGTGCTTCTTCAAAGGCTTTCGGGTCGTTCAACGTGAGCACGTTGTAGCCGGCGAATTCGAGCGTGGCGCGAATAAATTCAGCCTGATCGGGATCGTCTTCCACAGACAAAATGCGAAAACGCTCCGGTTTGTCTCTGTCAAGCAAGTAGCGAAGTTTGTCCACGATCGCCTGGAAATCCAGTGGATGCTCAAAGAATGCATCAACACCGGCTCTGATGGCGCCTACTTTGTCGAGAAAGCCTTGCTCTCTCGAGAGCATTACCACAGGCGGTTTGTTGCCGCCCGGCAAGTTGCGCAAATTGGCTACCAGGTCATAGCCGTTGCCGTCGGTAAGAGGAATGTCGACGAGCAAGCCGTCGGGAAAGGTCAGGCTCATCGCATCAAATGCTTCGGCAATTGTAGTGAAGACGCGAAATTCGAATTCATTGCCGGTAAGCAACGGCTCCAGAGCCTCGACGTGTTCACCGTCCGACGAAACGACAAAAATCCGCAAGCGTCCCTTCTGTCCCGCGGTGGAGGCGACGCTGATAGTCGGTGCCGCAGCCGGCAAGGGTCCTGTGTCGCCCTGGGCACGGGCATCGGGGCGCCCGACTTCGATGGCGCCGCGCATGCTCTCGACTGCTTCCTTAAGCTTGTCGATCGCATCGGGAGAGGCTGAACCGCCCTGCCTGACCAGAGCAAATACAATTGTTTCGCCGAACTGAGCGTACATGCACAGGTCGTCCAGCTCATAAATGCCGCCCCCACCCGCCAACTGGTGGAAATGTCCAGCCAGCTGTTTGATAATCCCGGCATCAGCAGGACGATATGTCAGGGTCGCTAAGAGCCCTTCCATCTCGGTCAAGCGGTCTTTCGTCTTGGCGACGAATTCCGCTTTCTTTTGGGTCATCCTGGGAAGCCAGCTTTCCATCTAAACAACTCTTGCAAGGGGTGACTCGGTGAAGTTTACTTGGTGCCCGCCAATTCCAGCACTTTTTGAATTTGATTGCTCAATTGCTCGAGCCTGAAAGGTTTGGGAAGAAACTCGGTAGCACCTGCCTTCATGCACAATTCTTTCTCCGCCGGATCGCGCCTTCCTGTAAGCATCAAAACCGGCGCCTTGCCTCCCTGTGCCCGATAAGCCTTGCAAACCTCAATTCCAGCCATTCCCGGCAGTTGCCAGTCGAGAATAACCACGTCAAAGGCTTTGTCGGTCATGCGCGCCAGCCCATCCTCGCCGGTCAGCGCCGCCTCGGCATCATGATTGCTGAAAACCAGCCACTCGACCATGGTAGAGGAGAGGTCCTCGTCGTCTTCGATTACCAAGATAGAAGCCACTAAGTGGGCACCTCGAGTGTTTAAAAGGGAGTTGAACATTCAATACCACGTCAAATACAAAGCCAACCATATATGGCAACTGGCTTCGCATAATAAGCGCGCTACTTGATAAAGGCGTCTATGCCGCTTTCGTCGTCACCACCAAGCAAAAGCTCCATCTCGCTTTTGCATTTCTTGAAGCCCTTCGGAATCTCAAACAGGCTCCTCGGGATTTTCGACTTCTTGATCGATTTGGTATCCATGTCGATTCGGGCTTCGCGATCGTCAAATTTGGAAACCATCCTCAAGGGCATGCCGATACTGGGCGGAATGCCAATGGTGCTGGAAATGAAATCCTGCAAGGGAGCACTCATCTGTAGATCTTTCGTGACCCACAATTCCATGATCTTATGCTTGTTTCTGGAATTCCAAGTGTATTTCTTGGTGTTGTATCCGGCGATTTTCTCGCCCGGCAACGGACCTCTTATTTCTTTCTTACCGGGTGCATAACGCTTCATCCAGTCGCTGTGCGGCATCATCACGTATTTTCTGGTGCTTTCGTTGAAGAAACAGGCGTCAAACTTCGGTGCCATCAAGATCGCCGACATCAACTTGCTCGTCAAAACCATCTTGTTCTCGGTAAAGCGAATCACCGTGCGTCCGCGCTCTTCGCTCTTTTGATCCACGACCCAGCCAATCTCGGCGTGTTCAGCAGCAAGCGCGGCATTGGCGGAAAGGAACAGTCCGCCAATAATCAGTAGAACCTCACCCGAAGCCGATCTGCTCCGCTTTCTATTACTGTCCGGTAATAACTGTTCTGCCATCGAAAACCACAGGTACAAATTACGCAAGTATCATCGCACAAAACAGACCGTACGGTTTGAATGCCCCTCAACTGAGGTATGTACTCCCTGGGGAAGCTGCCAAGCTTCAGCTTGGCTTTGCAAAATGCCAGAAAAGCCGGACAAAGAAGAAAAGAAGAAACAGCTGAATTTGAAAGCTGAGCAAATTCCGGCCGGAGCAGAATCCGCCTTTCTGTCGGGCGCTCCAGAAGCGGTAAAAAAAGAGCCGAGCGACAAAGATGGATTTAGCAGCGCGGACAGCCCGACTGGCGCCCATGAAAAAAGTGGCGAAGATAGCCAGAG
>JAYRNY010000009.1:0-6649 GCA_041911975.1 bacterium
CGCAGGGGATTGAGAAAGGCATCCAGTATTGGCCTGCCTTTACTCACAGCGGTGAATTTGTCGGCTGTTGCGGTTTGCGTCCTTATGGAAGGAATGATAACGCGGCAGAAATCGGTTTTCATTTAGTGCCACGGCACTGGGGAAAAGGATATGCAACTGAATCTGCCCGGGCGGTGATCGATCATGCGTTTAATACCTTGAACAAAAGCGTTCTTTTCGCCGGACACCACCCGCAAAACAAGTCATCGCGAAATGCCCTGCAGAAGCTGGATTTTATCGGTACTGCCGCGCAGTTCTACGAACCTACCGGCTTGCATCATCCATCCTATTTGCTATACCGCGATGATATGGAAGTTTCAATCAGGAGAGCAAAGCCAGAGGATGCTTTTGCACTGGCCGCAGTGCATCATTCATCTATTAAAAATGCATTCAGCGATCTCATGCCGGCCTATGCGAACTCGCGAACTCTCGATGACTTTGAGAGATTGTGGCAAGCGCGATTTGATGATTCATCTTGCATCACCAGCGTTCTTCTGCGAGGCGAACAGATCGTGGGTTTGGTCTCTGCCTCGGCAACACGTGATAAAGATGCCGATGGAACATTCGGAGAAGTCGGTCGCATCTATCTGCATCCGGCAGTCTGGCAAAAGGGGCATGGAGCCCAACTTTTAAAAACCTGCGAGAAGGACCTGATGAGCATGGGATTTAAAACGTCAAAACTATGGGTGTTCGAGCCCAATAAGAGAGCGATTCGATTCTACGAACGCAACGGCTATCGCGCCGACGGGAAAACGAAAGAAGATTTCGACACGCGTCTTGTCCGCTTTGAAAAGCCGCTACAATGAGCTGCCACCACGTTTACACAACTATGATCGCTTTGAATTCAACCGGTAACCTTCTTTGGAAAGGTTTTCAATTACCGTACCTTCGACATCGCCGATTTTCTTTCTCACTCGTTTGATTGCTGATCTGACCGCTTCTTCGGTTGTTTCGCCGTCATTATCCCAGGCCCGCTCCGCCAGCGCTTCGTAGCTGAAGACGGTATCAGGATGCATCATGAGAAATTCGAGCAAGGAAAAATCTTTCGGCGAGAGGTGCACATTCATGCCGTCTACAGTGAGCTTTCTTGAAGCCGAGGACAGCTCTAGATTGCGCACTTGAACGGTGACATCGCCATCCGGAAAATCGTAGCTTCGGCGCAGCAAGGCGCGCAGTCTGGCCGAAAGTTCCGTCAAGTGAAATGGTTTGCTCAAATAGTCATCAGCGCCTGTGTCGAGCCCGGACTCTTTGTCCGAAAGCCCGCCGCGTCCGGTCAGCATCAAGACGGGTGTTCTGCCGCCGGCCATGCGATAGTTTTTCAAAACGTCCAGTCCCGACATTTTGGGCAGATTCCAATCAAGCATAATCAGGTCGTATTTGAACGATGACAAACGAAAGTTTGCTTCAGCACCGTCGCCCGCGTGTTCGACAGTGTATCCCTCATGCTCGAGGAAATCGCTCATCGTGCTGGTCAGATCGATGTCGTCTTCAACCAGAAGAATTTTTGCCATGGCAACCGTTTGTTTTAGTGCAGGATTCTAGTGCAAGCTGCAAGTTGCATCATAGTACCGGTCTCTTTCCAATTAATCTACCCAGGGTGTTTGTCAGGTAGATTAACTAGTCAGGAAAGAAGCCGTAGCCGTGCCCATGCACATTGCGCACAATGTCGGTCTCGTTTTCAGCAGCCAGTTTTTGCCGCAAACGTTTGACGCACGAGCGAATAGCCATATCAGTTGATTCCGAGTCCGAAGGCCAGACGCGATTGAGGAGTGCATCGGGCGAAAACAGCTCGCGCGGGTGCTTCATGAGAAATTCGAGCAAGGCAAGCTCTTTCGGCAAAAGCGGTATTTTTTTGTTGCCGATGCGCAGCACACCTGCCTTACGGTCCAGTTCGAAGCGATCTTGCTTGACGTTGTCGTCTGCCTGCCCGTGCGGCCTGCGCAAAAGGGCCGTTATTCGAGCGGTCAGCTCACGGGCATGAAATGGCTTGGTCAAATAATCGTCGGCGCCTGTGTCGAAACCGGTCACTTTGTCGGCGATATCCGAGCGTCCGGTGAGCATCAGGATAGGTGCTGTGCCGCCCGAGTTTCTGTATTCCTTGAGAATGTCAATTCCCTTGCAGCCCGGCAATTCCCAGTCCAAAATGATGATGTCATAGTCGTAGGTTTTTACCCGCGTGCGAGCATCTGTGCCGTCACTGACGATCTCGCACTGGTGCTTCTCTCGGGTGAGCCACCCCTGAATAATTTCGGCAAGCGCCGTATCGTCTTCTACTACGAGTATTTTGGCCATGGCAAGAGGTTCAAACAGCTATCAAATGATAGCTCACTCAAGCCGGTTCGGCACTGAGGACAAACCAGAAGGTGCTACCCTTGCCTTCCTCTGATTCCACTCCTATTTGACCGTCATGGGCTTCGACAATAGATTTGCAGATGGAAAGCCCCAGGCCAAAACCCTGCCTTTTGCCGTCGGCGCCGCCCACCTGGCGGAAGCGGTCGAATACGTACTTGAGTTGATCGGTAGCAATGCCGACCCCTTCGTCCCTAATCGTCACTTTGCAAGCCCAGCCCTGCCGCTCGAGCTTGATTGAGATTGTTGACCTGGCGGGTGAGAATTTGATTGCATTGGTCAAGATGTTGGTGGTCACCTGCAAAATGCGAGACTTATCGATGTCGGCGGTAATATCTTCGAGGTCGGCTTTTAGCTCAATGTCCTTCGGAATTGCCAGTGCATCGCATTGAGCGATACTGGTGCGAATCAATTCAGCCAGGTCTGTTTTGGCGCGGTCAAGAGAGAGGGTGCCTGAATCCAGGCGCTCCATTTCAAGCAGGCTGTTGGCCAGAGTCAGCATCTCTTGTGCCGAGCCTTTGGCGCGCCGCACCGATTTCAATAAGTTATCGGGCATCTGCTCGCCCATTTCGATTTCCAGCCAGTCGAGAACCATCTGCACGGACGTCAGTGGCGTGCGCAAATCGTGATTGACCATGGCGAAGAAGTCTTGTTTCAAGCGCTCCAGCTCTTTTCTTTGACTGATGTCTTGCACGATGCAGTAGAGAGAGTTTTCTTCATTTGACCAGGAGACGCTCCAAGAGGCATCACACAACTCACCATCTTTGCGTTTGATTTTTGTCTCGGTGCGCATCTCAGTGTCGGAGCCGACTGCCTGTGAAAGCTCTTCAGCAAATTTCTCCTTGTTCTGGTCTGCGATCAATTCCACCACTCTGCGGGCCAAAAATTCGTCGATGTTGTAGCCCCACATTTTTGCCGTGGCCGGATTGACGCTCGTGAAGCTGAGTCCGGCATCCAGAGAGCATATTGCTTCAGCGGCGTTTTCCAGCATGGCCCGTTCGTGCTTGCGTAATATCTCAATTGCATTGTGCATCTGGTGATAAACTTCGTCGATTTCCGCCAGTTCGTCTCCACCTTCAATTGGCGCCAGAGGCGCAAGTCCAGCGGACATTCGACGAGTGTTGTTCATGAGAACATCAAGACGGCGCTTGAAGTTGATGTTGACGTAGAGAGCAGCAGTAATAGCTACGCTGACGATCAGGATCAAAAGCGCACAAAGGATTCTCACCGAAAGCTCGTTGCTTTCCGTAAGCTGACGTTGTAGTGCGCTTTCATTTGCATTTTCTTGAACTGCCACTTCGGTTGCATATGAATAGAAACGGTTGATTCTGTCTCTGGCCGCGCGCACGAGCTGGATGCCCGCCAGTTTGTCTCCAGCGTAATAAGCCGTGCGCAGTTTTTCAAAATCTTCTTGTATCTCCAGGATCTTTCTGGTCAGCTGCAACCACAGTACTTGCTTTGATTTCGAATGGGATGAGAGTCTTTCGATGACCTTTACTTCTTCGCTGCCGCGAGAGCTCAGTTCGCGAATTTTTCTATCATTCTTTGGAATCACCTGCGCAAATTGCAAGAACATCATTTGTGTTCTTTCCAGATACACCAATACCAGAGTATTGATGTGTCCCACCATTGCTCTTGATTCGATCAATTGGACCCGTGCGTCTTCCGACTGCATGAATGTATGCAGAAGCCAGCCGACCAGACCTACTTCGAGAACGACTGGTGTGGCTACAAGGATGAGGATCTGTTTGGTAAGTTTGATAGAAACTGTCCTGGATGGCGATTGAAAGACCCGAACCAAGTAAGACAGTATAGCAATGCCTGGATTGACAAAATGCAGAAAGGCAACCGCCTTTCAGTGGTTGCCATCCTGTGGTCCTTCTCCAAAATCTTTTGTAAGCACTTTCAGTCTAAGTGCGTTTCCGGCACTCGCTTTGGACGTTTTCGAACGAATGCTCCGGGCTCGGCTTCGCCTCCCCTTTCGCGGGCGACCTGCGATCGTCCGTCCAGTTACGTCTGCGGGGTGGGTTCAGCTGGCTGATGAACCTGTCAAAGCGCCGTTGTAGCGCAAAGAGATCGGCACTTGTGAGCGGCTCACGATTGAGAGGCTCAACTTTTAACGGCATTCTGCGGATGGTTTTTTCCGCAAATAGGGGCATATCAACATGCGCTTCAGCGTTTGTTGCCGGTTCGAGCATGCTCATGCCGGTCTCTCCGTCGCACTCAATCAGGGAAGTAAGGGATGTTGAGAAGATACCCTGACTGTTTGGGCAAAAGTTGGGCGCGAATATTAAACGGGATCTTTATATAAGCTCGCGGCGCGAACGCTCGTGAACCTTGGCCTGAGCGCATAGCTCGAGAATTTTCTCGACTACCTCGGCTATAGTCATGCCGTCGGTAACTACTTCGTGAGCATCGGATGCTTTTTTGAGAGGGGCGATTTCTCTGGTCGAGTCGCGCTTGTCGCGCTCGATCATCTCTTGCAGCACCGTGTCGTAAGCTACGCTCTCGCCGCGCGCTTCGAACTCGCGCATGCGTCTTTTCGCACGTTCGGCGGCTGAGGCGGTAAGAAAAACCTTTACTTCTGCATCGGGCAAGACAACAGTGCCGATATCGCGGCCGTCCAGGACGACTCCTCCCTTCTCGGACAACCGCCTTTGCTGCGCCACCAGCGAGTCGCGCACGGGCCCGATTGTGGAAAGCGGACTGACCATGAGGCTGACTTCCCGCGAGCGAATTTCGTACGTGATGTCTTCATCATCGAGAAAGACTTTGAGAAGCGGGCTTCCATCCGCAGATATGGCAGGGACCAGATCTATTTTTGCCTGCGCAACCGCTTCGGCGATCTCATCCGGCTCTTCCATGCTCAGGCCTTTTCTCAGAGCAAGGACCGTAGCGGCTCTGTACATCGCACCCGTATCCAAATAGAGGTAGCCCAGTTTTTTTGCCGCCAACTTGGCGACAGTCGATTTGCCGGCGCCCGCCGGTCCATCAATTGCTATTTTCAACGCCGGGGCGGGATCGACCATGGTAATCGGCTCGGACAAAAATCTCTTGGGCAGAATATCACTTGAAGAGATAAAGCGCGACACCAATTGCAACTAAGATAATCAGTATGATCACTCCGGCAACAAGCGGTACTTGAGAGCTGGAGATAGCCACTTTCTTGGAAAGATACTCAGATTGTCTAAGCGCCGGCGAGCCTGTTATCGTTTTGCGCGGATTGCGGCTGGCGACGACATTTTCTACGTCAGATCCGCTGACGATACCGGGCGGAAATGACTCGTTGTCGATGAGCGGCTGCATCAGAGCCCAGGCAGCTTTATCCGGAATCTTATTGGGACCTGAAATGGCAAGATTGGGTGAGACAGGCTGCTCTTCTGGCTCGTCGTCGGGCAGGGCGGGCAATTCACTGAGGGTGAAATCCTGTCCAAAGACTTTATCAAGCAGTGCTCTTTCATCGAAGAGTTTGGCTGGGTTGTCGGGTAAATTGGGCATGTTCAAAAGGATCTGGTCGATTTCGATGTGCAGATTGGGCTGCAATTCAATGGAATCGCCGGGCTTCGCATTGAGCAGCGCGAAATTACCCTCGTTTATGGCGAGCAGCAGCCTGAGGGCTGTGTAGCCCGTCTCCAGGCTGTCCACCACTGAGGCTGCCGTCACATACTTGCCGCCGTCGATGGCAATTTTGCCGTGCAAACCATCGCGCTGCCTGTTTATGCGCAGAATTTTCAAGCCTGATGCCGGTGCGCTTTTGGCGCGCATCAAGACGTCCTTCATCGAAATATGATCTGACAATCGGCCTTCGAATATCAGATCCACTTTGATGCCGTCCTCTTTTGTATTAACGAAGCATCCAAATTACGGGGTTTTCGGGGATTTGCGATTCAAGAAACTCATGAGCCAGTCGGAAAATGACACACCCTTTGCCGAACTTGCCGCTGCTGCTTGCGCTTCTGAAAGCGGTGAGCCGTCGTCCACCATGTGAATAATTTTCGCGATCTCGTCATCTTCTGGAAATCTTCCCAGCTTGCTCTTAGAAAAGATCAGCTGACCATTGTCTTCAATTTCGAAAACGCCGCCGCTTGACTTAATGAGGTCCGATGATTCGGAAAATTGGCTTTCTAATTCTGCTGCCAACCTGACAGCTCTGGCTTGATAGCCTCAAGCTCCACAGTAAGTGATCTTAAATCTCGCCATAAATCCTCCTTCATCCCAGTAGCGCCTTTTCAAGACACCATCATGTTATCTTACCGCCTTC
>JAYRNY010000010.1:0-1710 GCA_041911975.1 bacterium
ATTTTTCGAATTGAGCGGTAAACTAAATGCATCAACGGTGAGCGGTCACTCAAACGAGTTGATTGCTTTGAGCCGAGGGGCCCTGTGGAAACGCCAGGTTGGCGCTAACCAGAAACAGTAGCAAGGGAGCCCGCATCGCACGAAGGACTGACTGAAGTGTGGTGAAATACTGAGCCCAACGCAAGGGGCAGTCAGGCAGTAGCATTAAGACCGTCGCAGAGCAATCTGGACGGTCTTTTTGTTAGACAGGAGCGCGACTTCGATGCCACCTTTCCCAGTGCAATATTTGCAGCGCATGCGCAATGCCGGGCTCGGCGTTTACAGCGAAAGTCCGAGCAAAGAAATTGATGGTGTTGGTCCGCGTGTGACAGCTGTCTCCGGCGAACATCGGCTCTATTTGTACGGCGCTAAAGACAAGTGGGTTGTAGAAGCGCTGTATTCCCCGGACGAAGAATGTGCTTGCGACTTTCATTTGGAGTTCAATACACCAGATGAAGCGGTTGCCAACGCCATTGCTTACTTCAAGAAAGACGACCGCTGGCAAAGAGCCAACGAATACATTGAGCGTATAAACAAATAGAATTCGACAACGGCAAACATATCAAACAGCTATAATTCGCATATCACCACTTGCGGACGGAGCCGAAATTGCCCAGAGACAGAATGAGTCTGCAGATACTCTTCGAAAAATTGCCGCAATTCGGCGAGCGCGAATTGAATGAAACGGCAGCGAATGTATCTCACAGCTCGCCGCCATTCCGTTATCAGCTGCCGAAAGACACATCGGTGCGCGGCGAGGGATTGGCAGCGACAGATGCGCATAAGATCAAATTAGAATTTTGCGACCGCCCGCTCGATGGTCAAGATCTCGCGCAAATAAACGCGCACATTCGACTGGTTCCCGATGCGGCCGCAGCCATCAAAAGGCATGGCGCTTACATAGATTTATCTGTGGATGCGAATCAGGAAAAGCCTCTTGAAGCCTATCAATTGTTGACTTTTCTCGCCTGCATGATTGCCTTGCGCGGAGGCCTCGTCATTGCCAATATCAACGGCTTCACCAGTTTCAACGCCCAGCAATTATTGCAGTTGCTCGGTGACGAGGACTGGAAGGATGCAATTGAAAACATGCCTCCTCTTTTCCTTTTCAGTGGTCCTGTCGTTCATGAATTCGACGATAATCCATTTCTGTGGATGCGCTCATACGGCAATCACTTGCTGAATATTCCAGACCTGGGCACGATAATTCCCGGCGAAATCGTCCAGGAATATGTGCCTATGACGCTCCAGGTGTTCGACAACATCATGACTTATATGATTGAATCAGGAAATAAAGTAGAACCGGGACACACAATGGAGACCGATTCTGTCATCATCAGAGTGCTCGATCAGCCCGCCGAGGCAGATGAATTTTTCTACCAGAGTCCGAGCGGAATGCTACGCATCGAATACACGCCAAGACCAGGTTTTGTCATGCCAAGATTCGCGTAGGGTGAAATTGGTTCAATTGAGATGAAAACACCAAACAGCCGATCTGCATTTCTTCTTCTCTCTTTGATCTGTGTTCAAGCATGCAGTCAAACTTCAGGCGACCAAGCTCAGATTGGTCCTGCTCAGGAAAAGCCCTCGGCTGAATCTGCTGAAAAAGCATTCGCTAACCGACCGCTTGAGTTTCCCGCTGACTTTCCCTTACCTCGTTATCCGGGATCG
>JAYRNY010000011.1:0-6015 GCA_041911975.1 bacterium
AGCTAACTTCAATCCCTCTGGTCCTCAGCGCGTGAGCAAACATGCGTCGCTTCAAAGCAGTCGAAAGCGGACTCAATTTTGCTAGCTGCCAACTGTTGGCACTCTTGCCCTCCACCTCCAAAATTTGGCTCAAACACAAAGCTTTAAGCAACTCTTCATCATCCGCAAGAAGCTGACGCATGTTCTCAATGCGAGATCCGAAGTCTGGAAATTCGCTCTCTATGCGGGGAATAATCTCCGCCCTAATAAAGTTGCGGGCGTAATGAAGCTGCATGTTGGAAGAATCCTCCCTCCAGTCAAGTTTTAACACCTTCAGGAGTCTTTCTATTTGCTCGCGCGAAACATCAATTATCGGGCGCGCGATCAAAATATCCTTGTGACGGCGAAGGCAAGGGATACCTCGCAATCCTGATGCGGAAGTGCCGCGAAAAGCTCTAAACAGGAAAGTCTCCACTTGATCGTTCAGGGTATGCGCAAGCGCCACCACGTGTGCGCCTTTATCTTTTGCATGACCTTCAAATGCTCCATACCGAAAGTCCCGCAGAAGACTCTCTCCGCCATCCCTAAATGCTAGGGACTGAGCCGCGCTGGCCTCACTCAGGGCAAATTCGATCCCCATTTTGTTTGAAAGTTCTTTGCAAAATTGTGCGTCTTCATCGGATTCGGAGTCCCGCAGCTTATGGTTGACATGGCAGCAAATAATCGAGGAAAAAACGTCTGAATTACCTTCAAGGGCAAAACATAAATGAAGGAGTATTGAGGAGTCAGCCCCACCGGAAAAACCAATGAGCAACGGTGTTTCGCCCCTCGTTGTAGCGGTGTCACCGTATTTTGCGTGCATCCGCTCCCAAATGGTGCCACCACATGAAGTGCCCGGTATTACTGAATTCGCGAAAGCTTCTACAGCATCCCAGGAGAAAAAGCCTTCCTCCGGCATGAGGTGTGAGTATTGCCACAAATAACCGGCAAGACTAACTCTTGAACATGCCCTTTCCAGCAGGGCGTTGACCTCATCGTGACCAGGTCCCAACTTCCGAAACGGCTGTTTCTCTTCGCTCATCGGTGTGCTGCCTAAATGAGTTTGTCCAAGGAGTAGTAACTATTGAAACAAAGGGAATGAATTGATCGTCAGCAGACCGCAGTCGACCTGCGTGCCTGACCTTGAATGCCAATCAGGTGAGTGTTTCCACGAAAGACGTTTGGCATGCTTTAAGTTATTCTAGACAGTAAACTGCAACGTATTCCGCAAAAACTCTATTGCCAACGGCTTCAAGTCAAAATCGCCAGAGAGGCGCCCGTTTAACGGAGCTAGTTTAAATGAAATTCCCAAGAGCTGCCACATTATTCGCTTCTGCGTTATTTCTTGCGAGTATTGCCGGTTCTTATGCGCCACTCGCCCTGGCATCCGACTGGGAGGAGGACTCCTCCAGACAGGCGCCGGCCGCACAGCAGCAACCGGAAACACCGCCGGAATTGGAGCAGCCGCGCAAGAAGAAAAAAATGAAGATGCAGACCGGTCGCATCGAGGCTAACGACGCCGATTTGCAGTCCCAGAAAGGACAGATGGGTGCTGATGACGCACTTAAGGGCAACGCCGACCAGAACGCTCTCCAGGGCGGTGCGCAGGACGATGGCGATGTGCCATTGACGCCGATGAAACCGACTATGCAGAACGGCAAACCACTATTGCAAGGCTCAGCGATGCAGTCGGATTTCGGTCCAGCCGGAGATCCGGACATGGACGATCAGGAGCTGCAAGTCGAGTGGGACAAGTGGCGCAACAAACTTCTCTGGGCAATTCAGTCAGGCGTCCAAGAGGCTCTCAACAACCCTGATGACGTCGATTTACGCTACGATCCGCGCCGAGGCATGGTGGTTGTCCGCTTCCCGCTCGGCACAGTGGCATGGTTCCACTGCAAGATTTCAGCCACTAGGCACATTGTAAGTGCCAAAATCAAGCAGTCATCGGGCTTTCCCAATTTCGATCAGGCCGTTCTCAATTCCATTAATGCGTTGGAAGGCTCTTCCTACTTGCGTTTCCCCAAACGCTCGCAGCGCCAGTTTGTCACCCAAACTGCCGGAATCAAGACATCTGACAGCCCGGACAGGCAATACTTCAAGTTCGGAGACACCGAGCGGTACCGCGTTCCCAGCCAGTAGGCGCCACAGGGAAAGCTTTTCGAGATTTCAATTGGAAAGAATTGGCACAGGAGGGAATCGAACCCTCGACCTGGCGGTTATGAGTCGCCCGCTCTAGCCGACTGAGCTACCGTGCCACGTATTGCTCCGAATTCTGATTGTGCCAAGAATGCCCGTTGGGTGTCAAGGCGGTTCAGTTCCTCTCAGGGAATAATGAGAGGTAGAAAACAGTAATAAGGGAGAGTCCAAGGCATGTTATTCGTATTCGAAATAATGTTCCTGGTCGTAATGGGGATCATCGCAATCGTTACGATCGTTACCGTCGGACGTCCTCTTGCCATTGCTTACGCTGACAAAGTGAAAACGAAACATTTAGAGATGGAATCGGAAAACACCAAGCAGATGATGATGAGAATTTCCGCTCTGGAAGAAGAGACGCGCGATTTAAAACGACAGCTTTTATCGATACAAGAGTCTAAAGAATTTGACGCCCGCCTGCTGGAAAAGGGCAAGGGTTAGGCTTCTGTTGGGGCGCAACGCACGCGCCCTCGATTACTTGCTCTCGCTGAGCGGGTTTTCGAGCAGTGGAGGCTTCTCGCGCGTGCCTGTGTCTTTGTTTACTTCCATCGATTTGATGATGAACGATGGGCAGATCAGGTGCGTGAAGTTGTCGGCGCCGCGGCCCATTAGGGTAGCTTGCTCATCGCCACCGATCATATCTATATCTTTTAAAACGCGCACTGTTACAGGTTCGAATCGCGCACCTCTGACCAACTCTTCCTTGTCGCTGTCCACCCAGTGTTTCACCAATAGGATTGGTCTCGGCAATACAACGGATGTATCCGTTGACAATACTGCCGACGAATTTGAGTCAGGCATGTTCAGCATGGAAAGCGCATTGGGATCAAGCAACCTTTTGGCGATCAAGAAATAGGGAAGCTCAGCTTCTTTAGCCAACTCTTTGGCTCGCGAGATCAAGTCTTCTTTCGTATTCTTGCTGTCGGACGAAATAAAAACTATGCTTGTAGATCCATAATAACCATTGGAGTGCCCATTCGAATGCTGGCTGTATTTGGTCGGTGTACGGTCGTTGCACAGGGCTTTCAAAACGCCTTTGGCTACTATGATTACGCGCTTTGCCCGCACACCCTGGACGTCAAAGGTGTAGCCGCCAAATAAAGGCTGTCCGTTATACTCTCGCGCATATGGATCGTCGATAACAGTCAAATGCCTCGGAAGAATTTTCTTGCCAATCTTTTCGGCAAATGGATTGTTGCGCGGAGTTGTTGTATCGGCAGATAGTGACTCCGGCTGAGAAGCGAGATTGTCACAAAGCATTTGCTCCATGAATTCTGCTGCAGCTTGATCTTCGAAGAGAACAGGTCCGTCATAGTCCTCTATTAGAGGAGCTTTCTGCAGCTCAAGCAAACGACTAGCTAACAGTCTCGCTTTTCTCTCCATTTCGTCATAGGACGGCAAGTCACCTTCTTTGTGACTACCCAACACTTCCATGTCTTTGATGCGTTCGCCATCCTTCGCCTGTGTACTGGCAGCCATCGAAAGCACCCAGTCTTCGGTGTCATCGACGATGCGCACACCCTCGCTGCTGGCGAAACTGCGGTTGCAGACACTAGCTTTGAAATTAGCCAGAGATAATTGGATATCTGGATACTCGCGAAAAATCGCAGAAAGCTTTTTCACTCGATCGACCCACATCGACTCATCAACAACTAGCGGACGAGCCTTACCGATGCTCACTTCCGGCTCTTCCTTTGAGAAGTCGTCGAACTTGTTGTCGATATTGTTGCGCTTGAAGTGCGCCTTTTTCTCTTCCAGGTTCTCCACTGCGCTCTTGTAGTCAGTGTCTGTAGAGAGCCAAATTTTTCTGCGAATGGCATCGTAATTGTTGTCGATGGTCAGCCCAGAAGACCCAGTGTTGGGCGGCGCATCGCCATAGAATTTGGAATTGTCGAAGACATAGTCGCCCACCCTTACCGTAGGCTCGAGAGAGCGCCAGCGTGTATGGCTGCGCCCGGTAAGATATCCAAGCGAAGCATTCACTTCGAAGCGGTCACTCTCGGTTGAGTCATAGCTGACGTAATAGGGCGCCGGATGTCCATCGAGGCGCAATCTCTTGACTGAACGCTCCATCTCATCGACCATCGCCTTCATCACAGTGTCTTCAACTGAGATGGCGAAACATGGCGAAGGCAGCACCAGAATTGGTGTCATCAAAAGCACTACCCATTTCCTGAGAGGTTCGTAGGGGCGGCATTCTTGCCGCCCGGTGTCGGCGAGCCGCCGGCACTTCCATAATCCGCGCATCATCGCTTCACCCCACGCTGACGTGTTTCATGCAAGGGGTCAGGAAGCAGCGGCGGCTTGTTATGCGACTTCGCCTGTCTTGCTACTTCAATGGTTTTGACGAGCAAACTGGGAGATGATGCGGATACAGGAATCCAACCTGACTCAGCACCGCAGACACCGTTGAATGTTTGAACATCGGTGCCTGCGGACAAGATAAGCTCCAACGATGCCAGCGGCGTTCCTACAATATCGACGCCGCGCAGAAGCTCGTCCGGGCGACCATCAGGAAAAACCTTGGTCACTTTCAGCGGATACAAATTGTAGATTTGCGGATCGGACGAACGAGTGAGCGTAGACCCCCCCTCAATATCATCAAACACCAGTCCATAAGGTTTTTTCTGACGTTTTATTTCCTTTATGAGCTGCGCGCGCAACACCTGCGGGCTGACTTGAATCTTCGGGTCTGCAACGACCATGAGATTGGACTGTCTGGCAACAGGCGCGTGACCTTCGCGGCAACGTCCGTGTCCATTCGAGTTTTTGAAACCGCGAATAGGAGAATTGCTCATCAAAAATCTTTTGAGAACACCCTTATCTACCAGCACCACTTTCTGAGACGGAACACCTTCATCGTCAAACTGATAGTAGCCGTTTAGTGCGTTCTTTCCGAGCTTGGCAGTGCTTGCATCGTCAATAACGGAAATGAATTTCGGCATCACCGCCATTCCGACCTTGTCCGTGAATGTGCGTCCTTCGCTCTCGTCTTTCTGGCGATGACCTTCGATGCGATGACCGAAAATTTCGTGGAAGAATACAGCCGCCGCTTTGCCCTGCAAAATCGCTGGACCAGCATAGGGCTGCGCCACCTGCGACTTTCTCAACTTATCCAACGACTCTCCAAGACGTTTTGCCATCGCCTTGAGCGTCGCAGCGTCGGGCATCTTCTTCAAGTCATCGACTTCAGCTCGGTCGAGCAGCCACAGCACCATGCCGTCGTCAGCCACTGTATCGGCATAGAGCCTGGCGTCATAACTGATGCGCTCATCCTCGATTGCCGTACCAGTGCTGGTCACCAGATAGCGCCGCAACCGCTGCGCCGTGAGGTCCACATCCGCCGTGCGAATAAATGGAAAGTCGCGATAGACAGCCGACGACTCTCGAACCTGCGATTCCCACAACAGATGATCGACATTCATCGGCTTTTTAGAACCGAAAGCAACTTGCGGTTTTTCAACGACGTAATCGTCAGAGCGATCTTCCTCGGCAACAAGAACATCTTTATTGGCTTTCACCTGAGCATATTTCTTTTGCGCCATGCGAAACGCAGCGTCGGTCTTCAGCCAGATGATGTTGCGCAATGCCATGACATCATCTTCGTAAGGTATTTGCGCTTCGTACCCGAAGATCTCGCGACTGCCGTAATTTTCGCTCTGCGGAATCTTGTGACTGTTGTCCAGCTTCGGGCTGCCGACGCGCAACTCGACATCGAGAGTGCGGCTTCGCGAAACATCAAACTTCTCTTTGATGCTGCCGTACTCTCCAGCTACGTTTGCCACTTCACGTTCAAAG
>JAYRNY010000012.1:0-3966 GCA_041911975.1 bacterium
AGTAGTCTTTCGTTGTCTCAAGAACCTTGGCGCTGATGAAGCGCTCTACGAGCCCAAACATCAATGCATAAGTACGCCCCTGGATCTGACTGAGCCGAATTGCTTGATCCGCTGACAAAAAATCGAGCGACTCGATTAGCGAGAGACCATCAGGAAGAAATTTCTGAGTGAAGTCAAATGATCTTCCGCGTATGACATCGCGGTCTATGTCCCAAGAAATCCTTTTGGAAGCTTGCAGACAGCGAGCGAATTTGCCAGAAGGATCAGGAATCAGCCGCTTGAACGAATCGGCCACTTGCAGTGTCATGGCAGCACCTCCTACGCTTTTTCTACAGTAAGCTTGATGGGCACAGGATTAGCAATCATGTCGTACACGGGCGAACGCAGCGCAAGTTCTTTCAGTAAATCTGCAGTGGCGTTCGATTTCACTACGAATTTAACTGTCACGTTGCTGAAACCTTGCCTGATATTCGGATCCAGCTGTAGCAATCCGCGCAAATCGAGTTCCCCTTCCAACTCAGATTCAATTCCATCGATATCGATGCCTGCCAGAGCGGCGTGATAAACCATAGTTGTGGTCATGCAACCGGCCAGCGCATTCAACAGATACTCAACCGGATTCGGTCCCTTGTCTCTGCCAAGCAACACGGGCGCCTCATCGTTGGTAAGGACAAACGCCTGCGTGCGCGTGGTATCTTCCTGCCCAACGCCATAAAAATCTTTGATCTCACTTCGGTTTAGACTGCCGTTCTCCCAGCGGTTTTTTGCTCGGAACCTAAATTGCGCCAGCGAGGGATTTTCTTTCACTACTTCGACGGTCTGACGAAGCTTGTCGACGGAAACTCCATTTGTCGTGCTTTCCGGCTGGATTGTTTGAGTTTGTTTCATTTCTATCTCCTGAGTTTATCTTTCGGACAACTTTTATATCTACTGCACGGACAAGCAGACAGACAGGTCTGTCTGCTTGAGCGACAAAAAAAATTCTTGCGCTATTCGTTTTACTTCAAGATACGATTCATGGTTTGGATAGCTTTCTCGATGGGCCAATCGTCATGATAGAGAGCGCTTAAAGTGATCGCTCCTGTGAAAACGTTCAAATAGTCGTAGGCTAATCCATCCGCAGTTAGATGACCGTATCTGTCCACGTCTGACTCAATAAGCTCTTTGGCGAGCTTTTTGAGGAGTTTGATCAGCTTTCCATAATACGCCTGGCTCATCTTGCGTATGGCATTTTCTGGATCTACGATTTCAGGCACGAGATTGAGAAAACTGCATCCTTTAAAATGAGTTTCTTTGAGCCACTCCTCTGAGCCACGAAGCAGCGCCATCAGTCGGCCCCGCGGCGTCATTTCACGCGCTATCCACCCTGTGACGATGGAAAATCCATTTTCGTCCATATGCTGCACGTAAGCCTTACACAATTCTTCTTTGCTGGGAAATTGATCGTAGAAGGTCGCCTTTGCTACCCCTGACCGCTCGATAATCTCGTTGATCCCAGTAGCCTGGTAGCCTTTCGTGTAGAAAAGCTCCGTAGCCGTATCAAGTATTCGATCTCGTGCGGATTTTTTTGTCATGCGAGCATAATAGCACGAGCAGACAGACTTGTCTGTATGATCCAACATTAAATCGCTTGCGCCGCTCTAGAACGAATCCGGCAGACGCGCCCGACGCTTTTTCGGAAGCATTGCTGGCGACGACCGGCAGACTTTGATGCACACGGATTGCTCAAGTTTGTATGATTCCACAATTGAGCACGGACATGCGCAGAATGCTCAGTGTTCATAAAGATTGGCTCTCAGTCCAGATGTCATGCCTTACCCTTGCCGGCTGCCCATGAGAGAGCGGGTTATCGATCCTTGTTCTCAGTCTTCCGGGCCGAACGCACCATTCAAAGTTCCCGGCTGGAGCAAATACTTACTGCCCAGCTTTTTCGCCTTGCCTTTTATAGACTGCAGCCCTAGCTTGCCAGAGTCTGTCCTTTTTGCATTATCTGACTTTGTGCTGCAGCGCCCTGTCCGTTCTTGCGATTGCTTTCTGTCAAGCTGGCTTCGACAAAACCTACAAACAAAGGATGTGCATTGTCAGGTCGCGACTTCAGCTCAGGGTGGAACTGGCAGGCAACGTAATAAGGATGATCGACCAATTCGATCATTTCGACCAGGCGTCCATCAGGAGAGAGACCGGAGAAGATCATTCCTTTCTTGGAGAGCTGATCTCTGAACTCATTGTTCACTTCATACCGGTGGCGGTGGCGTTCTGAAATCTCTGTCTTGCCATAGGCTTTGTGCGCTTTCGAGTCAGCCTTCAGATTGCATGGATATTTGCCCAGTCGCATCGTGCCGCCTTTCAAGACGACGTTATGCTGATCGGGCATCAAATCGATGACGGGGAACTTGGTGTCTTTGTCGAATTCGGTCGAGTTGGCACCTTTCATATCGGCTGCATTTCTGGCAAATTCGATGACCGCTGTTTGCATGCCCAGGCACAAACCGAGGTAGGGGATCTTTTTGGTGCGAGCATATTCGCCGGCCATGATCTTGCCTTCGATGCCGCGATCTCCAAAACCACCAGGAACGAGAATGCCGTCCACATCATTTAGATAAGGCTCCGCACCATGTTTTTCAACATCCTCTGAGAGAACCCACTTGATTGTTACTGTGGTTCCAAGTTTGGCACCGGAGTGACGCAGTGCTTCCACGACAGAGATGTAGGCATCGGACAGCATTACATACTTGCCGACGATGGCAATGGTGATGGCGCTTGTCGGCCGCTTGATTCGATCGCAGAGAGCTTTCCACTCTGCCAAATCTGGAGGATTGTTCGGCATATGCAGTTTTGCCAGGACGCGTTCTGCCAGACCTTCCTGCTCCATGAAGAGCGGGACTTCGTAAAGGTTTTGCACGTCGCGGCATTGAATTACCGCATCCAGATCTACGTCAGTAAAGAGTGAAAGTTTTTCACGAATTGATGTAGCAAGAGCTTTTTCGGTTCTGCAGCAGAGAATGTCCGGCTGAATACCGCGACTTCTCAATGTGTCGACGCTGTGCTGAGTGGGCTTGGTCTTAAGCTCATTGGTGGCGCGCAGGTTGGGAATCATCGTCACATGGATGTAGCAGACATTGTCGCGACCGACGTCTTTACGCAATTGCCTGATTGCTTCCAGGAAGATCAAGCTCTCGATGTCACCAACTGTTCCACCCACTTCCACAATTACGACCTCTGCCTGGGAGGTCTGTGCCGCGCGGCGGACGAAGTTTTTGATCTCATTTGTCACGTGCGGAATCATTTGCACTGTTCCGCCCAGATAGTCGCCGCGTCTTTCCTTTTCAAGAACGCTCTTGTATATCCACCCCGCTGTGACATTGTTCATGCGACCCAGGTCGAGATCGATGAAGCGCTCATAATGCCCCAGGTCCAGGTCCGTCTCAGCGCCGTCTTCGGTGACGAAGACTTCACCGTGCTGGTAGGGACTCATTGTTCCGGGGTCGACGTTAAGGTAGGGGTCTAGTTTGACGATGGTGGTAGTAATTCCGCGGGCTCTCAGCAGTCTGCCCAGTGATGCCGCAATAATGCCTTTCCCTAAAGAAGAGACGACACCACCAGTAACAAAGACATACCTGGTGTTCATTGCGCCTCCCTATATAGTTGCTGGATAACTATCCGGATCTTTACCGGGGACCTCGCGTCCAACCCTCTCCATAAATATAAGCGATCTCCAGCCAGTCTGGCCGCCGATCTTTGCGCATTTCTGCAAGTCTATACGGATCCAATCTTGAGTCTACCCTTTGTCTATGTTCATCATAGTTATTGGGATCCTCAAGAAGATGGTCGGAAACGCCCAGCCCATCTTGTCATCCGGGCTCGGGGCTAATCTCCAATCTTGGGAACCTTGAAAAAGACACCCTCTCGATCCGGGGCGTTCTTTAGCAGAGATTCATGTCCCGGCGGCGTTACAACTTCGTCTTC
>JAYRNY010000013.1:0-7578 GCA_041911975.1 bacterium
CCTCTGCCGGATTGGGCGGCGGAGGCGCTGGCATGAGCATGGCCAGCACTGCCAATATCGCCAGCACCAGGATACCGCCGGCGATCATCATGGCCAGTCCGTACTTTTTCTTCAGGGCAACAGGACAATCCCTGGTCATGAACTTGCCGTCCGCTCGCTTGAACAAAGGAGCATTGCGGCGCTGCTCGCGTTTGAATATCAGTTCTTCAGCCTCGGGAAGTTCCATTCCGGCAAAGTTGTACACGGACGCATTGCACTTGTCGCAATAACGAAACCTTTCCTTGGGTGCATCCATCTCACCCCAGACGAAGGGGCAGGCGGTTTGCGCCATCTTGTAATTCTCAATCGCAATGAACGGCTTGGGTGGCTCGGCCTCTTTTTCAGCCACTTTTTTAGCCAATATCTCATTCGATTTGGCTACTGAAACAGACATATTCTGCCGGATCAGGTTGAAATCAATCATCGTCTTGGGGACAAAACGCTCCACCTTTCGCTCAACGGTTTGACGCCTTGCCTTATTGCCCGGACCCTTGAAAACGCCTTTCGGCAAATCTTGCTGCAACTCCGCTGTAGTCTTCCGGACTGCTTCCGGGGCGGTGTTTTCGAACTTGTCTAAGGCCGCAGTTAAGGCCTCCTCCGGACTGATGGTCTGGGCCATCTGATCATCGTCATCATCCTCCGGGCAAAGCTGGTCAAACGAGAAATTATCAAGAGGATGAGGCGAGCGGGCAACGCGCAGGGGTGACCGAGCCTTCTCGCTGACAGGCGGCTGCGAAGCTTCAACTATTTGATGCAGCAACTCTTTTACCTCGGGCGGATACTCCGAACTCATCAGCCCAACCCGGCGAATCTCGTCCATTGTTTTCCGTCTTCGAGTTGTTGCCGAGGGTGCCGGTGCTGGTTCAGGAGGGTTCATCGATGTTTTTCCTCAAGCTGAAATTGACTCAGTCGGGTTCCTGTTCCTGATCATAGCTAGTCACAACACCTGTGTAAAAGCTTTAACTCAGCCCTGGCTGTCAACAGGTCGACTGCTCATTTTGCAAGCGCCGCTACGGGGTTGTTAAACGGCGGAGGCCCGCCGGGGGTCGTCTCAATACCTTTCTAGCCGCGCAAGTCGTTCCTTCAGTATCTGAGTCGGCAACTCTCCGCGCTCAGCAAGCCGGCGATTTCTAATCATGCCTTTGACCATCGTGTACGGCGTATTGACCAGCGCGTAGACTTGTCCGGTGCCCTGTGTAATTCGCCCCGCAAAGCCCAGCTTGTTCGCCGTGTCAATATCGCGGGGATAGCCGTAAACAGCGACCGTTGCTAAAGTGGAGCTTGTCACTCCGGTCAGCCCGATGAGCGGACCTGAGATCGACTGCTGCTGAGCTACCTGCCGGAAGCGCTCTATATCTCTGGTTTCACGATTCAAGATGTTGTCTATCTTTTGAGTTCTATAAGTCAGTGCCGAAACTTTGCTTAAAAAATCTGGGTCGGCATCCACCGCCAGCTTCTGCTGCAGATCATCCAGAGACAAAGCAGATGGGCGCTCTGAAGGAATCTCCCTTGCAATCATCTTTTCCTGATGTTTGCGAACAGCTATGCCAACCAGGTTTCGAAAGATTGGATTGATGGTTGCAACAGAATTCGACACCAGGGCATAAACCACTGCCTGCCGAGCAAGCCGTGGCCTGTCGAAAGCTTTCATCGCAAGAATTCCGGCTGCCATGCGCGTAAAATTTTGTCCCGCGTCTAGAGTGTAGAATACATTTTCACGCCATGCCTGATCTCGCGAGTGGCAGCTCCACGAGGCAAACTCGAACAACATCTGTTGGCGTATCCTTCGCACTAATGCTGTTTCCAGCTCTCTCACCTGGCGCCGGCCGGCTGCCGGTTCTTGCTCTACCAATCGATCTCGGGTTGTGAGAAGTTTATCCGTGCTAGCAACTATCTCCTTCACGAACGCAATTGATGACGAGGGAGAGTAACCGTTTCGTCGAGCCTTGAGCATGACACACGTATTCTGCGCCAACTCCAGTGAAGAAGCACCGCCACTGATGGCATTTCCAGTTATTCCGCATGCCACAGCGTTTTTCAATCGACTCCTCGAAATCAATCTAGGATTACTGAGCCCTTCTGCTAATTCATTGAGGTCAGTTAGAGTCGCTGCAAACGATACTGCCGTGCCGGCTTCTCTTGCAATCGGATAGGTAAACTGACGCCACCGCTGATGGTGATTAGCTTCGAGATGAAAGTGAATATTGAACTTCGCGAGCTTTACCAATTCACCCAATAGCGCCTTGTCGGTTTCGGCTATTGAAGCAGCTAGCGCGTCAGCTGCTGTTTCAACGGCAGCTTCAGCAACCTTCTCGTTTCTCTCATATCCATCAGGCGCAAGCTCACCGGCACAACATACGCCCTGCCCGACACAGGTCCACAAAACGAGCGTGCATAAGATGGCGGCGTTAAATTTAGGCATTCAAACGCATCATACTATGGCGACTTCGACAAACGATACACAACACTATCTCCACCAAATCGTGACCTCGTATCAACGTAGATGGCGCCAAGCTTTTCAACTGCTTTACGAGAACGCTGATTGTTTGGACCAACGAAAAAGAGCACGTGATCTACATATTTAAAGGCGTGGTCGAGCATCAGCTTTTTGAGTTCGCGATTGTATTCTCCACCCCAGTATTTCCTTGTCAAAAATGTCCAGCCAATTTCGATTTCAGTCGCCGCCTCATACAGTCCATAGTATCGAGAAGTACCGATGACTTCATTTGTTTGAGCATCGAGAATGACTAGGGCACCGCCTGATTCGATTGCACCGTCGAAGTAGCTTTTGAAGACGTCTTCTTTGTAGCGATCAGAATTAGGGTGTTGCTCCCAGATGAGTGGATCGGATGCCGCCAGATAGAGGGCGTCGTAATCTTCAGGACGTAATGGTCTCAGATTCAGTAGCTTGCCGGTCAATGTAGGCTGTAGATCGAACATAAGGCTCCTGACAGTTTCTATCAATTGTATAGCCTGGGACCGCCGGCTGGAAGCCGGCTCCGGGCGGCATGTATGCCGCCCCTACAGCGGAGAGGGGCGGAATATCACACCCTGCTCACACCGCGCTCTCCCTCAATGGATCCACGCAATCAACTTCCTGCTCGACAAACAACGCATCGAGAGCTTCAATTCCAAACTCGATTTTGTAATCGCGCTCGGCTTTCGTTATTGGTATCAGCCACAAATAATGGACCTGCTCTCCGTCCACCGTCGCCCACTCAATCGCCGACTCTTCCATAACAGTAAGAAGAGCATGATCGCAGTGCGAACCTGGTAGCCACGGTCTTCCAAAATTGACAGTGTGCCCAGCACCTAACTTTTCTCCGGTGACATGAAAGTGGACAATGAAATAGAAAAGCTCCACCAAATCATCAGCTTGCGTTGGTGACATCAAGAACATCTCGATTGGTTCGGAATCATCAAATGACATGCCGCACGTTGCATAAATCCAGCACGGTCGCTCGCCCGCAGGTGGAAATTCGAGGACACAAAAATCCGCTGGCAACTGATGAATCGGTCCACGGTTAAATGTTCTTACATTCGGCTTGCCCTTGAGAGCAGCTTCGCAATGCTTCTGAATTTCGAGAGCGCGTGGTGATGACAAAATCTGTTTCCCTACAAAACTCATGATCAAATAGCTGCCCCTGCGTATCAGGTCCAACTCCTTGATATTATATGTCTTCATTTCCCTGTGGTCTAACAGCGCCGGGGCCCTCCATAGCGCCACAGGGAAAAGTTCGAATCCGCCGCCTTAGCCATGATGTGCATGCCATGAAAGATAAACTCTTTACTGCAATCCTTTCAGGAGTCGCGATCCTGATGCTTGCTTACTTCATCTCCACCTCTATGCAGAGCGCCACATCGCAGCAAGAGCGTGTACCTATCCGCGTTGGCTGGCAACTGGCGACTTCGACGCAAGGTCAGATCGTTGAGGTGCTGAAGCGAACAAACCTCCTGGATAAGCTTGGGCTGGACCCTACGTTCGTTCCGTTCAGCTATGGCGAACCCGAAGTCGCCGCCGCTCTCAAAGGCGACCTTGATGTCATGTTCTCGAGCGGTCAGTCGGTCAATAACCTGCTCGCCAGGGGCGGTAAGTGGAAAGTCGTGGCGCGCCTACACTTCATCCCGGCGGCTCTCATGGTCCCGCCTGACTCGCCAATCAAAGAGATCAAAGACCTTCGCGGCAAGACCATAGCCTGTCCTTTCGGAACCATCGGTCACCGAGAAGCCACCCTGAATGAACAGGCCGCTGGGCTCAATCCTGACAAGGATGTCAAACATGTCAACATGGACATACTCGATATCCAGAAATTGGTCGAAGCTGGAGGGCGTGAAAAGTGGGGGAATTTCGACGCGGTAGCGCTGTGGGAGCCGGACATCGCGCAATTCCAGATCGACCACTCAGCTCGGCTGTTAAGCTCTCATCGCGCGATATACCTGATCTCGGTCTCCGACAAATTCATCGCCAACAACCGGCCGGCTGCAATCCGATTTTTGCAGGGAGTGGCGCAATCTTGGGAATTTTTCAACAACTTTCGCGAGCGAGTCAATCAGTGGTACATAGACGACTCACAGTTTGGATTCACATCTGCCGCTCTCAATGCTGCGGCAAAGGAAGATCCGAATTTTGCGGCAAAGTCGCTTAAGGACATAGACCTTCAAATAGGCGATGAAGGCAATCGCATATTGGACATGGGCGCAAAATGGTCGCAAGAACATGGGTACACGCAGACTTTGGTGCCAATCAGACAGGCTACCGATCAGACTTTATTGGCTGCAGCAACAAAGGGCTTAGCCACGGGACATTTTGAAAAACCTCAAGTCATTCTGCCTTCCACTCGCGAAGTATCTAAGAAAGACGAAAGTGGTGACTTCCTTGGTTCCGTCCCCCTGTGGGGCATTTTCCTGCTGCAGGTTATTGTCACTCTCGCTTCCGTTGAGGCCGGGCAGTGGCTTGGGGTTCGTCGCGCCCGCCTGCCTGAGAATGAGCGTGAGTCAGAGGCTGCGGTTAGCGCGGTCTCGGGAGCGGTGCTTGCTCTTCTTGCCTTCATTCTTGCCCTCACATTCGGTGCGGCTGCCAGCCGGTATGACTTGCGCAGAGATGCTTTGATGGGTGATGTAAACGCAATTCAGACAACATATATGCGTGCGGGACTTGTACCGGATCCGTACAGAACCCTGACGCGATCGTTGCTGCGTGATTATGTCGAATGCAGAATGAACATTGGCGATGTTTATGGAGATGCTGAGCAATTGCGAGCCTTGCGCGCACGCACGACTGCGCTTACGAACATGCTCTGGACTCAAGCCGAGGGTCTGGCAGCAAAGGATAGCAACGACATTTATGCACTTTTCTCCGAAGGCATCACGGACATGGTCGAATATCAGAACAAACGCGTTGCCTTCGGCTCCAACTTCCGCATCCCCACTTTTGTGTGGGTAATTCTAGTCCTGGCGTCATGCATTTCGATGTTCACCATGGGCTTCCAGTTCGGGATCACAGGCAAACGTAGTTTTCCATCGCAATTGGCACTCGTTCTCACTTTTGCGCTGGTGATTCAACTCATCTATGATCTGGATTCGCCAGGTAAAGGTTTCATCCATCTGAACCAACAACCGATGATTGACCTTTATCAGAGTCTTTCGAATTCTAAGTGATTCAAAAAAACAGCCACAATTGGTTGTTCACAACCCAAGCAATTTAGCCTTGGCGGCTTTGAATTCTTCTTCGCTTAAAATGCCGGATTCGCGCAATGCAACCAGACGCTCCAACTCCTTCGCGAGATTACCTGTCTCTGCGGTTGCGCCTGATTGGTCGAAGCTCTTTTGCGCGGCGCCCATTTTGTCGAGCAACACGCCGCCGACGCGTTTGCCGATTTTGGTTCCAATCAAACCACCAACCAGCGCGCCTGTGAAAGTTCCAACCACGGGAATCGGCAAAATGACTGTTCCTAACTGAGCCCCAGCCAGCACTCCGGCTCCGGCGCCTGCCATCTTTGCAGTCTTGTCGTTTTCGGCCTTGGCTTCAGCAGCCGCGTTTGCTTGAGTGTCTTGCATGTAAATCACCTTCGGTCCGCTCCACACTCCCATTTAAGCGGCAATGGACACGGATTTGGGGCAGACCCGAACAGTTAGAAAACCGTTTGGGGTGGTCGCGTGACGAAAAATGGGTGAACAGCAAGGTAGGCGGCAGCGGAAACTTATTAAAGGAAAGTGCCGCTTCCTTTAATAAGCGCTTTCCTAATTAAAGGTACCTTTAATTACCGCGAGCAACACCTTATTAAAGGAAAATGGGTTATCCTTTAATAAGGGATCAACTTAGTAAAGGTACCTTTAATAAGCAATGAAGGTGAACTTCAAAGAAAGACTAGGTCAGAAAGTACGCTGCTCTGTGAACAGTGACGAGCCATATTGGGCTTTGATTCCACGCCCACTGCCGCCTGCCAACCTACAGATACACGACTTTCAGTCGCTCCTCGAAAAATCCAGTCAGGCAATTGGCCGACTAGACGGAATCGCCACTATTTTGCCAGATACGCATCTCTTCCTTTACATGTACGTTCGAAAAGAGGCGGTTCTTTCATCCCAAATCGAGGGTACACAGTCCTCTCTGTCAGACCTCTTGTTGTATGAGAGTGAAGAAGCACAAGGAGTTCCTCTCGATGATGTGCAAGAGGTTTCGAACTATGTTGCAGCAATGGAACATGGTCTGCAACGTTTACAAACTGGATTTCCTCTTTCGTTGAGGCTCATTCGTGAGATTCACGAAGTACTCATGACCGGCGCACGTGGAGGAACGAAATCACCAGGCAAATTTCGCACTACTCAGAATTGGGTTGGCGGTACAAGACCTGGAAATGCGCTTTATGTGCCACCGCCAGCTGACAAAGTTCAAGAATGTATGAGCCTGCTAGAAAAATACATGTATTCAAAGGAAGACAAGCTCCCTCTGCTAATAAGGACGGCACTAATTCACCACCAGTTCGAAACCATCCATCCATTTCTCGACGGGAATGGAAGACTTGGTAGACTGCTGATCACACTGCTCATGTGCACAGAAGGAGCTCTTTCTCAGCCTATTCTTTACCTCAGTTTGTATTTCAAAACGCATCAAAACGAATACTACAATCAGCTTCAGCAAGTAAGAGAAACAGGAGACTGGGAGAAATGGATTGTCTTCTTTCTCGAAGGGGTGCGCGAAATTGCCGTGCAAGCAACGGAAACCGCAAAAGAGATTTTCTCAATGATTGAAACAGATCGCGCAAAGGTTGCTGAGCTTGGAAAAGGAGCAGGATCTGCATTACAGGTATACAAATATCTGGAGAAAAAACCGCTCGCTGTGATTCCTGAAATTGTAAGAGCTGCTGGAATCAGCACACCTACCGTGACAGCAGCTCTCCAAAATCTTCAGAGACTGGGAATAGTCAGAGAAACAACTGGACGCCAACGCGGCCGCGTCTTTGTTTATGACGCTTATCTGAACATCTTGCAGCGCGGCACCGAGCTCTAGTGAAGAAGCAAATACAAGGACAACACTCG
>JAYRNY010000014.1:0-4312 GCA_041911975.1 bacterium
GCCGGTCTTGTCGAGCGTTTCCAGCGCGCGAGTAAGGGCTCGTTCGCCGCCGACAACCTTGAAGTCTTTGCCTCCGGTATTTTCGGAGGAACCATTGGCGGTGTCATTGGGTTTTTGCCATTCGAAGTTTTTTCGCCCGCTTTCGAATTGACCTTTGGCAGCATGGAAGGTTCCGAATCCAAGACCGACGACGCCCATGGTCAGCGCTTGTTCTTTGGTTTCCTTCCAGGTGGCGAATTTCGCATCGGTGGTGGCAGACTTGCCGAAGCCAGACAGCGAGTCAAACTTCAAGTTGTGCAAGTAGGCACCGGTGTGCGCGCTCGCGCCACCGGCAGCAATACCGGATGTCAGTCCTGCCAGAGGCGCCCGCAGCATCGTGGCAAATCGCGATGACTCGGCGCCCACCGCTGGAGTGAAGCGAGACGCGACAGTGTGCATAACACCCATTGTGATCGCGCCGTTGAAGCCGTTAAGACCTTTTGCCACCAGGAACGGTCTGGTGTCATTTTCATCGACAGGGCGGAGCAGCGAATCATGCACCGCACCGGTGTAAATAGCTTCTTTTGCGGTAAGACCGAGGACGGTGCGTTCCGACAGCTTTTCTGCCAGTGCTACTTCCGAGAGCCCGGCCCGGGTGAATGTCTTCACTCCCTTGCCGGCTGCCATAAACGGCAGGAGCATGCCCACTGCAGCGCCGGTTTGTTGAGCCCAGTAATTTCCTGTTCCATACTCTGCGGACTGGGGAGCCTTCAACATGCTTATTTGCACACTGGGAAGCATGTTGGTTCCCAGCCCTTTATCGGCGAGCTGAACAACTGCGTTAATCGGAGTCTGAATGGCGGCGTGCCCAGCCGAGCGCAGGAAGTCCTCCACCAGCCCGTTGTGTTCGACAGTCTCTTTCGGCCTGCTTTGCTGCTCCGCGAGATAGGCGTAGTGCTCCGCCATCGCGTCACGGCTTACAGTGGCTGGATATTGCTCGGATCCCATGAAATGTTCCAACGCACCTGAATACTCGGACCGCCCCGAGTCTATTTGCTTCATACCCAGGCATCGGGCCTTTTAGACCCAAAATGGAGGATGGGCCTGGGTAATCCATACCAGGAGTGTAGGTTACATGGTCCGGCAAAATAGTGACATTGCCGTGGAAATTCCCAGTTTTTTTTGCTCGAACTTACTGCCTGCTGGCTGAGGCTTGAGCTGGTTTGGGCAAGGACATGCGCACGACCGAATTGTCGTCCTGCTGGGTGATGTACAGGTTGCCGTCGCGGTCCATGGTCAAGTAGTAGGGGGATTTGAAGCCCGTGCCGATGATTGTCGAAATGCCTGCCGGGTTGACTCTGGCGATGGTTCCGCTGGTGTAATTGGCGACATAGATATTATTCTGGTCGTCGACGGCGATGCCGATTGGACCTTTGAAGTTGGCGCCTGAGCTGAAAACGCTGCGGCTGCCGTCAGGGCTGATGCGGTCGATGCTGTTGGTCGCGAAATTGGCGATATATAAATGACCGGTTTTGTCGAAAGCCAGACCCGATGGAGCATTGAAGTTTGTAGCGATGACTCGGACTGTGGAGTTCGCAAGGATAGGCGACGGGTTCGTGGCAATCTTAGCCGGCGCTGCCGGCGGCAACGAGGCGACGGCAGGCTGCGCCGGAACGTAGCGTGGTTGTTCAGGTGCTTGCGCCTGAGCCGGCATCTGAGCAGGGGTGTAGGCGGGTTGCGCGTATGTCGGCGGGCTGTATGCAGGTGGGCTGTACGCTGGCGGACTATAGGCGGGCTGCTGGGCCGGTGCAGGCTGGTAAGTCTGCTGGGGAGGCTGTTGTGCCGGCGTTGTCGTGCGCATAGTCTCTACTGGCGGATTGTTGAGCCCCGCCAGAGGCAGGTCATTGCCCATCGGGGCTGCTTCCCCGACGGCAGCCATTCTCTTTTGCGCATCGGCAAAGTGCGGATTGCTGGGCGGAATGGCAGCCAGGTGCGGGCGAGCATCGGGACCGCGTCCAAGATCCATCAGGCACAGCGCCAATTGATAGTGGGCATCCGGGTCCTGGGGCTTGACTCTCAGCACTTCCTGAAAGCGCGGTACTGCCTCTTTCAAGCGCTTTTGGGACTGGTATAGCATTCCCAGGTTGTACTGCGCATCCGGCAGGTTAGGATCGATATCGCAGGCGCGGCGGAAAAATATTATGGCTGCTTCTGTTGAGCCCTGCTTGTAGGCATTCAAACCGAGGTTATACATGCTGATGGCTTGCTGGTTGGTCGCTTGCGCAAAAGCCACCGGCATTGCAAATACTGCAGACAGCGACAGGGCCAGTAAAATCTTTCCTTTTGCCATTTTGAATTCGTCTCTCATTAGCCACAAAAGCCCATCTTAACCAAATCACTGAGAAGCTCGCTCGCGTACCTTTCACCACAGTTTCGACGAGAACCCCTGAGGCTCAGCTGTCCGCGAATTACCTTTTTTCCTTTCCTCGTAATATGCTGTAAGAGTGGGTATATATCGGAGTACTTCTAGCACGCTCACAATTATGGCAGGTGGTTGTGGTTCAAAAGCGCTCTCTTGCCTTATTTCGTTAATAGATTTAGCCGAAAACCGGCGCAGGCAGAAAGGAAGCCCGTTGTCATGAGAACTTTGGGACATATCATTACCTCGGCGGGGGTCGCATCGCTGAGCTATTGGCGTTATCGTTCGCGGCCGGCGGCTGTTGCTAGCTTTCTGGCCGGTTGGCTCATTGACCTGGATCACCTCGTCGACTATGTGCGTGCGCACGGCTGGAAGCCCAACTGGGCGCGGTTTAACGAAGCTGCACACGAACATTACAGCGGCAAGCTATACCTTCCGCTTCACTCATACGAGCTTCTGGCTCTTTTCTTCCTTCTATTCAAGGGACCGGCTCGCCAGCCTTACCGAGTGGGGGTGACCGTGTCAATTCTCACCCACTTGCTGCTCGATCAAAGGTGCAATCCTGGACGCAAGGCATCGACTTACTTTTTGACGCATCGAATTCGCAAGCGGTTTGACGCTCGGCAGATCTTGAAAGGATAATATTCCGGTTCGCCCGGACATATTTATTTCACGTCGAGGATTTTCGAATGCAGGCTTTTCTGCGCGTAGTTCGCACGTTGGTGGCGCTACATGGCGCGTTGATGTTTGCTTTGACGGTTAATATGGCTGTCCAATCTCCGGTCCTTGCAGAAACAGCGGTTGCTCGATCCTGGGAACCGAGCAAAACACTCGTTTTTGTGGTCGGCGTCTTGAAGTGGCAGGATAAGTCGTATCTGCAGTTCACAACAAAAGACCGCCGCGACGCGCAGCTTGTTGAGTTTTTCAAAAAACAGGGCGTGCCGGACGACAAAATCGTCTATCTCTGCGACACAGAAGCAACTCAGAGAAACGTATATGACCAGTTGGACGAACTTTTGGAAAAGTCAAAATCCGGCGACACACTGGTTTTCTACTATTGCGGTCATGGCTGGTTGGACGATAACAGCGACGGCTATTATGCCAACTATGATGTGAAAACCAACGACAATGCAATTTCGACACAAAGGATTGCCGCAAAGTTGAAAAACAAATTTCGCGGATCGACGGCAATGTTTTTTGCTGACTGCTGCTCCTCCGGCTCCATCGGAGATGCAGTAAGAAAGCAACCTGGCGACTACAACTGGGGAATGGCCACTTCGGTCATCTCCGAAAAAAGTTCTACCAGCAATTGGACGTTTTCGCAGGCATTGCTGGATGCTCTGAACGGACACAAGTTTGTTGATACCAATCTTGATGGTATCGTCAGCTTTTGCGATCTTGAAAAATATGTCACGCTCGAGATGAAGCGCATCGACAATCAACCTGCTGGAACGGGCACGGGCAACGGCTTTCCCGATGCAAGTTACGCGTTGGCGAAAGTTGAGAATCCAAATGAAACGATTCCGCGTTTGGTCGAAGTCAATTGGCACGGCAGTTGGTGGAAAGCCAAGGTTTTGGAAACAAAAGATGGACAAGCCAGAATCCGCTGGGTGCAAATCGGCTACGACACGCCTTCTGATGACGAGTGGTATGCGTTCAACAAGATTAGAGAAGTGGGGCGCGAGCCGTTCAATGGAATGGCTGCTGCCACCACCCGTAATGACTTTAAAGTTGGTGATTCAGTAGAGGTGATGTGGAAGGGTGACTTCTACAAAGCGAAGATACTGAAAGCGGAGAGTGGAAGGTTCTACATTCATTACATAGAAGACGACGACAGTTGGGACGAATGGGTCGACCTGTCGCGTATGCGCTGACGCGAAATCTTGATCGGCGTGTCGGCTGCCAGCCGACACC
>JAYRNY010000015.1:0-4622 GCA_041911975.1 bacterium
ATGTTTCCTGGCGTCTCGAGACAAGAGATTATGCGCGTTTTTATGGAAGGCGGAATGCCCCAGACTTCATTTGGAGGTGGACCCAGCCCACCCAGCGGACAATCAAATGGCAACAACGCTGAGGCAAGAAGCACAGCATATTCGAATTATCAAACAGCAGCCAACGAAGAGACAAAGTCACGCAACTGGGCTAACACTGCGCACTACGATAAAGACAAATGGAACCGGAAAAACGCTGCTGACCGAGCATACTACGCGGCGAACAATGCCAACTATGCGGCACAACGAGCCGAGTCCGCAGCGAACAGCAGCGGCGACTCACAAGCGAGAGGCTACGCCAACTCAGCTCGCGCCTGCGCTAATCGTGCCAGATACAATGCCAATCAAGCACGCTACAACGCCGATACAATTCAATAGTTTTCCAGAACTTCTGTTTTTGAATTTTTCTTCTCGAAGTTTTGACTCCCGAACGCTGTAACTTTCACCTCCAGATCCATTGCATGCGGCTGGGCACAAAGTGTCCCCAGGCTGCTAATTGCTCATCTAGGCTTGCATCGTAGGAGATGCACTGTCTAAGAACATCGATGCAGTCTTTATTAGCGATGAATCCTTCAATGTTCAGCGCGAAGCAGCGCATCGCTGTGAGGATGGATTTATCACTCATGTAGCCTGCAGACAAAATCTTCTTCGCGAGTTGACGCGGAGTCAGTTCTTGTCCGTTCATTAGCGCTTCCACTTTTTCTTTGTCTACCTGTCCAGCAGCAACAACCAACTGACCAAAGGTCAAGCATTGCGGCATCGGCACGGCTGGTGGGTTGAGTTCACCCAGCGCCTGATAGATCGAGATCTGCTTGGAGCGTGAATTCTTCAACGCTTCTGCTGCGTGATACGCCTTGATTGAATTGCTTGCGATCATACCCTGCAGCGTAATCGCATTTTCCAGTACCTCATGCGTGATCAATCCTTGCTCGACAAATATTTGTCCGATTTGCCTGCCACGCAAGATGTGTATCTCCAAGCATTCCATCAGGTCACACTCTGAGACAAAACCAGCCATTGCAAATAGCTCGTTAAGTCTCGGACCCTGATCGGGCTCCTCATGATAGATATCGTACTTGAAGAATACTTGCTCGATACTCATGTTTGTTTTACGCACTGCTTGAATTGCTTGCACTGCTGATGCAGTACCAATTTTTTCTTCTTGCACCAACAATGCACACTGCAAAGCAGCCTTCATTACCTGACTAGTTACATCGCGGTGAAATACCAGAACGCGCCCCATCTGCATACCAGTTTCAAGCGATGTAGTGAGCGCGCGGCCAATTTGTTCCATGGTTATGATTCCAGCTTCCAAAAGAAGATCGGTAATCTCATTGGAAGCGCTCGGCAAATTTTGTGTTTTCTTGTGTTCATCTCCTAGCGCATCAAGTGCCTCATCAAAAGTCAATTGCTGAGTCGTTGATATGCGCAATGCTTTTACTGCTATGTCAGGAGAAAGTTCGTGCTCTCTGATCATTTCCTCGGCACGAAGTACTCTGTCCATTTTGTATTGGCTTACGATGCCCTGCATCACCAACACTTTATGCAAAGGAGTGCTGAGACGAGCCGAGGATGAATATCCAGTTTGAAGAGTGGTGAGGTCGATTATACGTGCGCCCGTCAAAAGGAGTGAGAGGATTTCATTGCGATTCTTAGTTAACATACGGAACTCCCGTCCAATGCACGTGATTGAACTGAACATGGATTTGGTTACTTCCCTTACAGTTTGCCCACAGTCCGGGAAGCATTACCGGCCGGCTCTGGCGGTAAACCCTATAAAAAGTACGCTCAAACCTATGTAAATATCCCACGTGAGCCCCGAACAGCCCTCCAGTGGCGGGTTTGTCACCCTTTAGGGGGATATATACGGCTCACCCCCCCCTTCCCCGATATATAAGGATGGGATTGGCAGGGGGCAATTGAAGACTATAGCCCAAAAATCCGGGCTTACAAGAAGACTCGCTCGTGAAATCAGTGTCCCTCAATAGCAATATTCTTGAAGCGCTCACGATACTCTTTCAGAGACATAGTGAATACGCCGTCATTTTTTCCATCAAGAGGACGACCATTTTCGTCCTTGAGTTCACCGCTACCCCAGGGATTGCGGATGGTAACCATACCGGTTGAGGCATCATAACCAATAACGCTGTACGCGTGCCCTGTCGGAAGATCGCCGCCGCGCGCATTCTTGGGGTTGTTCCAGCAGTCAGTGGTGATGCTTTCACCATTGCGGAATGCGTCGGTCAACATTTTGCCAAGTTCGTCCTCGGAATAATCCTTGATTTTGTGCTTGTCTGTCTTCTTGCCTGTCAGGATATCAATACCGACGTCGATCTGGTCTCCACCGCCAGCGCCTTCCTGCGGAATTGTGGTGTCGCGTTTCCAGTCCCCATATGCTTTTTCGAGCACGGCAGGCCAGACGCCGTAGTTGCCACTCTTCACATAGAGAGCGAGTTCTGCGTCAGTCGGTGCTTTTACTGTAACAGGGTGTTTCTTATCACCAGGGAATGTAACCGTGTAGGTTCCATTTCCATTGTCTTTGATCATGTCCTTGATCGCTTGAGGATTCGTTGCGGCCAATGATCCCATCGCCGCCAGGAAATAGCAGTCACCGATACCACCTTGATGTATGGCATCGGGCTTGATACTGTCCATCGGATCAGAGGAACCGTAAAGGCTGCGGTTCTGATCTTCAACCGAACTCTCAACACCATTCATGGCATTGTCGATACCACTTACCATTTTTCCATTGTCTGAATTGGCAACCACGCTGGCATAGTTATTGACCATATCCTTGTCGACGGTCTTCTTGTCTCCGCGAAGGCGATCATAATTGTCCTTGAAGTTCTTCAGCATTTGCTCGCCTTCTTCAGTCAGACAAATGTTTTTCTTAAACTTGTCTATTTCATTTTTTTGAATTTGACCGTCTCTATTTGCGTCAATCTGATCGAAGTTAGCACCAATAAATTGACCGACTTTTTCTGCGTACTCTTTTTGAGCATCGAGGTCTTTTATGACCTGATCAAACTTTTTGATATCCTCGTGAGAAACACCATTGAGCCATCTATCAAGATTATTATGGTCAAGGCCAACAATTTTGTCGTATTGCTTTTTCAATGCAACAATCATCTGGGCGTCTTCACCGGTGAAATTATTGCTGGTAACAGCCTGATCGATCTCCTTCTTGGACAGTCTTGAATCGTGGTTGGTGTCGATGCGGCTCCAGTTTTGCTCCAACAAACGGGAGAACTGTTCGTGATCGAGATTTGGCAGATCTACCTTCGTACCACCATCAGGCTTAATGGTGGTTGTCGTACCATCGCCATCGTTGTGAATTTTGACGAGTCCGCCGGCATCAACGGTTATGTCGCCGGTGCGAAGTCCAGGCATTCCGAAAAGGTTTTTCTTGTCTGACATGAAAGAATTGCTTTCTCCCATGCGCTTCCAGGTGACACCGTCTCTGTCCTTGTATGTTTCTACGGTGCCTCTTTCGTTATACGAGAATTCGACAGATTTGCCGTCTGGATAAACTATCTTCTCGACTTGATCTTTTGCGTTGCGATCGACTTCATAATTGTCGGCTGGCTTTGGCCCAAAGTGCTTTTCCTTTACGCTGTCGTCTGCAGCAAAGGTTCTGGTCAATCCTGCGCCTTCGTTAGACGCTATCGTTTCTTCGCGGAGTTTTTCACCATCGTACTTCCAACTGTGCGAACTATGCGTGTCTTTCACTGTAATGCGGCCTTCAGCATCACGGTGCAAGCTGCGCGTCTCAGTGGCGCTCAATCGTTGGACACGTCCATCGGGAAGTGTGAGTGTGCCGCGTCCGTTGGGAAGTTGAGTAAGGCTTACGCCGTCATTCCATTTGATCGTCTTATTGCCAGTGTCGGCATCGAGAGTCTGTTCGGGATTGGCATATTGGCCGTCGCCGCGTGGTTTGCTGTCGTCGACTGAATGTCGACTACCGGTCACTTTGTTTTCGCCTGCTGCTGCGTCGCTGCCGCGTGCAGCACGAGCTCCTTCAACAGCGACGCCTAGAGCAACATCGCCAGCTACTTCGCCAGCGCTTTCACCACCCTGGGCAGTCACGCCTTGCGCCGATTTCTTCAGCTTGGCGAAAAACTGAGTGTAGCCGTCCGTCACCAACTGCTGCATTCCGCCCGCGGTAGACAGATCGTAGGCATTGAAATCAAGAACGACATCTCTACTTTCGGCGTCAGCCCGCGGCGTCGATTTGCCGGCAGTCTTCTGCTGGTAGTCTTGCATGTCATCGAGATCGACGAGCGAGCGCCGTGACTCCGCCGGCGGTGCGTCAGCGTGTCTGGTGCTCTCCGCCTTCTCATTAGAAGCGGGTGCACTAATGCTCATGTTAGTAAATAGATCACATAGTCAGCATTGCGGCTAAAAAGCACGCAAAACTGCGCAGATAAAATCGAAGGGTTTGGAGGGGTTATTAACGAAAAGGGGGTTGGTGCCCGAGAGTATACGCCCGAACAGCCTGGATGTCAAGAGAGCGTATTAAAGGCCCCATAATCCTATTAGATACAGGAGCAGGGAGTTGTTGAAAACCCTTTGACCGAGCGGCA
>JAYRNY010000016.1:0-9530 GCA_041911975.1 bacterium
AGGGAGGCAAGCGTTCGAATTTTTCGGCAAGGATGTTTGCCACCCCTTCTTCGAGCTGCAATTTACCCTTAACCTGCATGAACGAAGTGCGCATGATCAAATGACGATACTCAGCAAATACCTGAGGGTTGACGATTATGTTTGCCACTCCGGTTTCGTCCTCCAGAGTAATGAATACAAAGCCTTTTGCAGTCTCCGGTCTTTGCCTGCAGATAACGCCGCCGGCCACGGACATGATTTTGCCGTGTTCTGATTCGCCCAGGTCATGACACGATTTAATACCCGTTTTGCTCGCCCAGTCTCGATAAAACAACATAGGGTGAGGTCCTGTAGAAAGTCCAAGGGTTCTGAAATCCGCCACGATTTCCTCCAGACTGGACATGGGCGGTACTTCTTCAACCGGCTTCTTCTCCAGCAGATCGAGCAGCGGTGTCGGTGGAGGACTATTGAGCCTGGACAATACCTCCCATAAGGCTTTTCGGCGGCCGGGATATAAACTTTCAAACGCGCCTGCTCTGGCAAGTTGTTTCAAATCGCTCGGACCTAATCCACTGCGCTGAAGAACATCTTCAAGAGAAGTGAATTTTCCGCCGGAGGCAAAAACTGCTTTCAATGTTTGCATGGATTTGTTTCCCAGACCATGCACAAATCGCAAACCAATTCTAAGCCCCAGTTTTTGAGTTTTCATTTCATGCTGCACAACTTCATTGGATTTCTTATTGGCATTGGCAAAACCAAACGCACCAAAGCCTTCTTTCTTATCGATCACCTCAATTGTGCAATCCCAATCACTCTTCGCCAGATCGACAGGAAATACTTCCACCCCGTGCTTAATTGCATCGCGGATGAGCGTTGAGGGGCTGTAAAAACCCATTGGTTGAGCATTTAAAATAGCGCAGTAAAACTCGGTCGGGAAATAGCGCTTCAAATATGCGGAGGCATAAACGAGAAGTGAAAATGATGCAGCATGACTTTCAGGAAAACCATAATTTGCAAAGGCTCTTAGTTGATGCGTAATTGTTTCGATGGCTTCCGGAGAAAAATTATTCTTCTTCATGCCGGCAGCCAGATCATCACATAGCGCTGCCATTCTTTCCAGGGATCTCTTATGACTCATGACTCGCCTTAGATGATCTGCTTGAGAAGGAGTAAATCCAGCCGCGACAACAGCCAGCTTCATGCCTTGCTCTTGAAATAATGGAACTCCAAGAGTGCGCTTCAGAATCGGCTCCAAACTCGGATGCAGATAAGTAACCTGCTCATCTCCCCGGCGTCTTCTTAAATATGGGTGAACGATATTACCCTGGATTGGACCCGGTCTGACGATTGCGATAGATACAACTATGTCGTAGAAAACACGAGGCTCGATGCGTGGAAGAATATTCATCTGCGCGCGAGACTCTACCTGGAAAACGCCGACGGTATCCGCTTTGGTCAGCATCTCATATATTTCCGGATCGCACATATCCAGCCTGCCGATATCAATGTCGAGCCCGCGATATTTGTGCACCAGCTTTAAACCTTCTTGAATGAGTGTGAGCATACCCAGACCCAAAAGATCGATCTTGATCAATCCCATCAAGTCGATATCATCCTTATCCCACTGGATGACCGTGCGCGCGTCCATCGCGGCCGGCTCGATTGGCACCACTTCACCAAGAGCAGTTCCACAAAGAACAAAACCACCGACGTGAATAGAACGATGCCTGGGCAGTTGATGCAATCCGGCAACGACTCTTATCAGTTGTTGAACGCGTTTGTCCTTTGGATCAAGACCGGCTCTTTCGGCTCCCCCTCCTCTTAAATTGAGGGCTGCTTCGTGTGCTTCCATGTGCCTGGCTTCAAGAGATAATGAATCGGCCTGCTCCTGGGAAAATCCCAATACGCGAGCAGCATCTCTTACTGCAGAGCGACCTCTGTATGTGATTACTTCGCAAACCATGGCCGCATGTTCGCGTCCATATTTTTCGTAGACATACTGAAGGACCTTTTCTCTTTCTTGGTGCGCGATATCGACATCAATATCGGGAGGTTCATTTCGCCCGGAAGAAAGAAAACGTTCAAAGAGCAAATCCATGCCGACAGGATCTACCGCAGTGATCATTAGGCAATAGCAGACTGCCGAGTTGGCCGCAGATCCTCTACCTTGCACGGCAATGCCGTTGGTGCGAGCAAAGTTGACTATGTCCCACATAATCAAAAAATATGGCGCCAGACCCAAATTAGTAATCATGCTCAGCTCATAATTGATCTGACGCAGATGTTTTTCCGTTAGATCCGGATAGCGAATCTTCGCACCTTGCCAAACCAGTTTTTCCAGAATGCCATTATGGGTAGTGCCTGGTTCCAATTTGTAATAGGGCAGTGGAGGTTTAAATGCGCCCAGACGAAACAGGCATCTTTCAGCAATCGCAAGAGTGTTATTAATTCCGGTCAAATCATGGCGCCAGAGCTGTGCCATTTCTTCCGGCGACTTCAGGTAAAAACTGCCATTGGCTCTCAGTCTTCGCCCGGCATTCGCTAGAGTCACATCATGCTTCAGGCACGTGAGAACATCGTGCACCATGCGCCCTTCAGCATGTGCATAATGCACATTGTTTGTCACCACCCATGGTATGTCCATGGATTGAGATAATTCCAAAAGCTTTTTGGCAATTACAGCTTCTTGATTTAGAAAATGATTCCAGACTTCAAGATAAAAGCGCTCCGGAAAAATATCATCGAGTTGCCCGGCAATCTCTTTTGCTTCATCAATTCGATCAAGAAACAAAGCCGATGGAATACGTCCATGCGGACAGCCGGAAAGAGCAACCAGTCCTTCTGCGCGTTCTGCCAGATGTTGGTAGGAGACGCGCGGTTTTCCCCGTGCTTGTTGCATGCGCGCCTGAGTAAGTAAGTAACTGAGATTTCTATATCCTTGCTCGCTTTCTGCCAGCAAGATCAAATGAGAGTCATCTTCAATAGTAATCTCGCAACCAATGATTGCCGGAAATTCCAATTCTCTTGCAGAATAAGCAAACCTGACTATCCCACCAAAATCATCGTGGTCTGTTATTGCAAGAGCAGACAAGCCAAGTTCTTTGGCTCGAATGACCAATTCTTCCGGATTGGAGGCGCCATCCAGAAAAGAAAAGGACGAATGGCAATGCAGCTCGGCATATCTTTGATGTCCAGCTCTCATGTATTTTGTTCAGGCATTAAGCTCGCCTGAAAGAGTTAAGCTAACCCGGAAATCGAGATTGCGCCCGATTTCTCAGCTCCCACCTTTTATATAGGTGATATAAAGCCAGACTACCATACTTTTGTATGGCGCGCAACAGGTTACAATTACCTGTCACTTGTGGTCCACTAATACATAGACAGGGTGAAGTGAAATGGCAAAGAAAAGAATTGTGGAAGGCGTCACGTCCAACGACCCAAAAACAAAGCGCTGGCGTTCTCTCTTTTCTGCGGCGCGAATGGCCTACGGCGAACAAAAATTCAAAGAAGCAGAATCACTTCTGGCACGAGCTGCTCTCATCGCAGCGGAATTACCTGAAAGCAGTTTTGCATTGAACACAACAGAAATAGCATCAGCAGCAATATACATTGCCGACAAACGCAGACGCGAAGCAGCAAAAAAACTCGACAAGTGCGTCCGTGATTTGGAATCTTTCACCGACAGCTTTCACAAAGAATTGCTTGCCGTGGCATTGCGTTTTCGTGCCCAAACTCTGAGCGAAGAAGGGAAGGAGCGCGACGCCGAGACAGAGCTCAAACGCTCTATAGATATACTGACGAATCTCGGTCACAACGCTAGAGTGCAGCTTGCCTACTCTCTGTGCGACCTTGGTGGATTGCTTGTAAAACAAGAGCGCTATCTGGAAGGGCAAAATCATATGCTCAAATCCATGAAGATACTCTCCGAGGAATTAGGCACCGAATCCGGTGAGTACACCCGCTCCGATATGATCTATCAACTTAGCATGCCCATGACCGAAGACTCTCGCATGGAATTCGCCTCTGATGCAATTGAGAGGATGCAATATCGCTTTGGTGGCCACCACCCGAGCATAACGCGCGCAGTCAACAACTATCTAAAAGTTCTGCATGATCGCGGTGACAAAGCAAAACTGGAAGAGGCGATCAGAAAGTTTGACGTTGTAGACTACGAGGCGAAAACAAAGGTTTAGAGTAAGATTCGCAGGTTCGCATTACAGGCGACCAATGTGGTGATGGGCGCAACAATGCTCCTCTTCAGAATCATTCGACGCATGGCGTCATTCCTACATTAGTTTTCCACCGGTTCAGAACTATCTTTGGTGGGCACTTCCGTCGCTGAAGCTTCTTTCGATTTCCCATCTCCGGAAGTACTCGCGCTGGTATTCGACGAATCGGAAGAAGCATTCTGGTCGTTTTCTTTCCTACCCTTCGCGCTGTTCGTACTGTTGTCTTTGTGCAATTTCGCGTTCACATTCAATCTGCCGGGAGCACCAAAGAGGAGATGCACGAGTGGATGTTTCTTGTTCAATATCTGATTGACTTGCAGTGTAACCGTGTTGATGTTCTCTAACGCTTCGTTCGTTTGCTTCAGCGTACCTTTTAGATCGCCACCAAACTCGGGTGTGCTAAGCATGTTGTCGACTTTGTCGAGAGAGTGCCGTGCATCGACCATGATTGCCTTCAGGTCGCCGCGCACTTCTTTATCTTCAGCCAATTTCTCGAAGGTAGCCAGCCCATTCTGAACATGCACGGTCGCCTCATTCAAACGTGCCAATGACTCTTTCACATCATTGCGCAACTCTCTGTCACCGAGCACGCCATCGATCTGATCCATGGTTTTCTCGATTGACAATGCGACATCTTTGGCTCGCTTTGCGGTTTCTTTCAGGTCAGCAACAAACTGCGGATTTTCTATGATCTTATTGATGCGCTTGGAGGTCGTCCTGACCTCGTCGGCAAGCACGCTTACTTTGTCTTCCATGTTGATAGTCTTGTCAGCAACCGGTCCGAATTTCTCGGAGGCTTTGGAAATGTTCTCAGTGGCAGTTGAAATATCATCGAGATTTTTGCTCACCTTCTTTTCCAATTTGTCAAAGCTGATTTTGTTCAAACTGTTGGTCAAATTGTCGATGATTAACTCAGGACGACCTGGATCCGTACCGATTATCTCCATCGTTTCATCTAGAGCCTTCGGCGCAGGTTTTGACGGATCACTGAGAGGCAACTCTATATCAATGTACTTTACGCCGACAACGTTGTTGCTCAAAATTCTGAAAGTCGCCCCCTCAGGGATGGTTATCTTAGACCTATTGATTTGCATTCTCACATGAACAGCATCTTTGCCCATCAAGTGGATACTCTCCACTGACCCTACACGAACGCCATTCACGAGGATAGGTGCATTGTCATTGAGTGCCGCCACTTCCTGAAAGTGCACGTTGAATCGCTGCTGCGGATTCCAGGGGTTGACCGCTTTGAACCAGAGATACGAACCCATCAGGCAAGCAAGAGCGATGAGGACAAAAATTCCCATGCGTCCGTCGCGAATTGCCGAATTTGACTCGGTGGTAATTGACATTGGAAGCGCTTTTTCCTTGCTTTAGACGGGGAACATGAAGTACGTGAAAATGAAATTGGCAATCACAGCATAGATAAACATTTTGGACACGGCGTGCGAGGCAGTAGTTCCCCCATCATCGTTCGAATACAGTCCACATGCACTGCCAACGCACACTGCAATTATTGGATTGAGAACTATCAGTTTTACGAAATAAGTGATGATGTCTTTTTCGTGAATGGAGACTCTAGCAATTTCCAAAAACTCTTGCCAGGAACTGACACCAATGGTTGGCGCGTAAAGAGCTGCGGTGGCGAATCCAAAAACAAGTCCAAAACTGGCCAGGGGAACAGACATCAGCAAACCGGCAATAAAGCGAGGGAAGACGAATACTTCGATAAATTCGTCACGACCACAGTTGTCCACATAGAGCTTTGCATTGTAGGAAAGCAACACAGTCGTACGAGCAGCCCAAAAGACGCTGACCGTGAGCGGGCCCAACTCGCGCAAGAGTCCAATCGAGATTGCTGCGCCTGAACTGTCTTGTGCTCCATATTTTGTTGTTTCGAGAATGGTCTCAATAGACAAAGCCAGCGAAATGAAAATGGCGGTCGTGAGAATCAGCGGTAGAGCCTTCGGTCCGATGTAATCACAAATGCGCTTGAACTCTTCAATGTCAATGCGTTTGTAGCACGCGGGCTTGACCAGACACGGAAGAATGCGCGCGAATATTCCCAGCGGGTGAAAGAGGCTGAGAATTTGTCCGTCCGTCGGTAGTGCCTGCACTAACTTGTTCATTTCAAGTCTCTGCAATCGGTGAGATGCTAACGTACCAGACTTGGCAGCCGCAAAGCAAGAACAGGCTGCTATTTTGAATTCTCTATAATTTGCGACGATCTCGCCTTTCCTTGGCACGGGTGGCAAAAAAGCCCGAATTGTCGGTGTTATGTCCACGTTTTAATTGCTCCTCGGCTAAGCGTCGCGTTTCGGCAGGTAACGCATTTACACGTTTTACCAGCTCATCCTGGGCTTGCCTGAAGCCTAGCTCACCGGTTGCGTCCAGCTCACCGGCAAAGGTCATCATCATGCGCTGTTCCATCATTTCGTTGCCGGTGGCGACTAGCGCCGACGAGTATTCTCGATCGTCTATTACGCCACTGTTTTTGAGGGTCTCCAACATGCGCAGTTTGTTAGCGTAAGGCAGACGATCTACGGCTTCCATTGTTTTGGTGAGCGATCGCCTCTGCTCGTCCTGATCCAGTTTCCCTGCTGTTTTTTCGGCAGTCCAGCGCGCTGCCGAGAAGAGCATCAACTCTCTCAAGGCGCTTTCCAATCCACTCGTATCAATCCTGCCGTTAACCCACTCCTGACGCGCCAGGGCAACCTGGCGAGAAGTGTCTACTTTTCCGGCCACTTTGTCCGCATCCACCTGCCGCCTCAGCTCATTTTCAGCATCGGCGGGGTCGAGCGAAGCGAGATAAAGCTCATCCAGGCTAAGAGATTTACCGTTTGCCTTGTTATGGTCGGCGCGTCTCCACCAGGTGCTGTCAATTTCGACTTGCGGTGGTGTGCCTGGCTGTATGTCGGTGACATTGATGAAGTGACCCGAGCCTCGCCCACCATCGGCGTTATTGGGAGCGTCCTGCCAGAGCGGATCATTGCCGCTGTATACATAAAGAACTGCCGGCAGCTTGCCGTTCTGCTTCGCATCCAACAGTGCTTTTTCCATCTCCGCCTGTGTAGTAAAGGGCGTGCCGAACTGCCTGCCGCCTTTGGCGCTCGCCTTCCAAAGAACAAGCTCGGGCTCGTTTTCGCCTGAGACCAGCTTGTTCATGCGTAAAACATCGGCGACAAAGAGTCCTTCGAATTTCCTTTCACCTGGCGGATTAGCGGAATTATCAATGACCATCTCACCGAGGTTGACCGTCTCAGGACGCCGGTCCTTCTGGATGTAAGATAGCGTTCCTTCTCTCACGCCGGGTCTGCTGTTCAAGGCCAGATTTATGGCAGCGACCTGGAAAATCTCGCTGGCATGGCTGCGTTGCCCGGACTTTGGAAATGCCAGTTTTGACGTGTCGTGCGGCGTAACGTCTATCTCGAGCGCGGTTCCTCCTGGTGCCGTGACTTTGCCCGTGAGCGCAACATCCGCGACCAGTTGAACAGCCTTTTCTGGATGGCGCATATAGGTGCGCACTTCGACCACCGCTGCTCCGCACGTATCATGCACTCCCTGGTCGATGGAAGTGGGATCGGCAGCCATCGAGATAGCCTGCTCGGCGATATTGAGGCACTGTTGCGCACTTAAGGAGCCAGCCGGGCTTTCAATCAAACGCCGAATCTGCCCGTATGTAGCATTAACCTGGGCAGCCGACAGGCGGTCGCTTCTAGCCCTCGATTCGAACTCTTCCATGCGGGCGTAAAATCTATCGCGTCTTTCAGGGCTTAACTTTTCGACGGCATTTGCCAGAGATGCCTTCTCTGCGGCAGCATTGACCGGCTCAATTCTCGCCAGCAAGAGATCGGACGCGGGAAAACCTTGAAGTTGAGGTTCAAAGGCATTGCCAGGCGCTTGCGGCGGATTGAATTGACCAAATTGGCGAGCGTCCCAGTAGAGACGTTCGGAGATTTCGTCGCGTGGAGGTGCTTGAGCAGGCGAAAACTGCTCGAGTGGGAGAGTCATGGTTGGATGGAAAAAATAAGCCCTTCTGCCATTGCGTTTATATACAGACGGGGGGCTTTTTGGTCAGAGCCAAGATTAATCGCTGAAAGAGCCAGCCTTTCAGGCTGTGGGGTCGACGCGCTGAGCCGCCCGGGAGATGCCATGCATCGCCCCTATGGGTTCTTAGTCATAAACCCCTTCGATTTGCCAGGTGTCCTTGATGTGCTCTTTTGCCAGCAAAACGACCAGGCTTTCGCCGATATGAGACTTATGAGAGGGCTGGATCATGGCTACGTAGTAAGAGTACCTGATCATCTTGTCCCACCAAAAGCCTGACAAACACTCAGGAGTAGTGATCAATGAGATGCGGTACCAATTGCCAGAATAGGCAAGTGAAACCGGCTGATCGTCCTTCAACTCGACCATTACCTTGATTGGTTCATGCGGTTTTTTTAAAACCAGATTGGAAACCAGCCCCGCTGCACCAGCGCGTTTCAAAACATAGTCAACATCGACCGGCGTGACTGCTTGCTTATATGTTTCGGAAACAGTGCGCTTGATGCTTCTAGCTCTGGTTTCGATTACCGGCATCCAGCAGCCGTTTCCAGCCAGTCCATAACCGTCGCAGGCTTGAGGCTTAACGACTTTACCTTCGCCCAGTCGTGTGGTCAGACGCTGCAAAAGCAGCATAGAAGGCTCATTCAATACAATTTGTTCGTCAGCACCATTTCTCGCGATCGAAAGATGTGATTGTTGCCAGGTCTCATCGCAAAAGCGTTGCACTGTAATTCGCACACCGGTAAATTCTCTTCGGAGTTTTGTCGACTCCAGAGAAAGTTTGATTACCTCAACAATAAATTTTGCACTATTGGTTGGTGCGATCAGTTTGATCGGTCTTTCATCAAACAAATCATCTTCGTTGAAAAAACTAACGATAAGCTCCTCTGCGCACAATCCATCTCTTTTCAAATCGGACGATAATCTGTCGATGAGAGATTTTAAAATGAACAAAGTCTGATTCAAAGATTCAATCGGAGCACCAATTTCCATAGAGCACTGACGATCTTTAAAAACTTGCGGCAAAGTAGGACGACGATGATCTAATCCGAGTGCAATTTCATGCGCTTTTCTTCCTTCTTCGCTAAAACGCTCGAAAACGGATGTAATGGACAATCCGGCAAAATCTCCAATTGTTTTGATGCCCAGGTCTCGCAAAATATCTACCGATTCCTCGTTCAAAGGCAGATACTCCACAGGCATGGGAGAAATAAATTTTTTGTCTGAACCTTTGGGAACAAGATACCATCGGCGATCTTTCACTCGCGAGGCGAT
>JAYRNY010000017.1:0-9623 GCA_041911975.1 bacterium
AACCTATTCATAATGCGAGATAGAAACCATAAAACAGCCGTCACTGCAAAAGGGAAAAGACTCGAATGGCAGACACGAAAAGGGAATCCAGCCATAGTAGAAAATCCATAACCAGGCCAGTCAAAGAAACGTCCGGCCCGTATACATTAGATTAAATCCTCCCCAAATCGGGCATAAGATTAAACGGTCTGTTATCCACAGGCTACCCCTTTCAAGCCTTCGAACGAACAAAAGAACAGATGGGACTGCAAGACAATAACGAGCAGCAATTGCATGTTGCACCCGAAATTGAGCCGGCCGGCGACACCGCGCCTCCTGCAGCTTTGATCACGCAGCTTGACCCGCAAGAGTCGCTGACTTACTATCGCTCGCTGGTGCAAAACGCTCTTGACGTGCCGGCTTTGGCAATTATGTCCGGGAGCGGCAACGCCTGTACTGTCGACAGCAAGCCGCGCAGTGACTTGATTCCACCCTCTAAAAATCAGCAACCTGAGGTCTTTGATGCCTTTGGGCAGACCTTCCTGAGCTATCCCGACAATGCGGCCGTCCGCGTCGAAGACGACAGGGTCAAGGAGATGAAGACCAAGTCCGGCAAAATCGAGGATATTGATTACAAAAACGAAAGTATCGAAAAATTCAAACTCAACGGAACCAAGTATGAGCTGAAAGATGGCACTTTCCACTACAAGAACAAAGACGGGAAGGACGTCGATACAGGTTGGACGAATGCTTTCGCGACAGCAGACGGAACCTTCATTACCCAGGCAGAAGACGGAAAAGTCACTCTGAACAAACGCGATGGAGCAACTTCGGTCCTGGATGGCGCGAATGTCTCCCTGGACAAGAAGGGCAATCTAACAATTGAAAGAAAGGACAAGTCAAAAGAAATTCTCACGCAAGACCGCAGCCTCATGGAAATCGATGCGCGCGGAAATCTCACGAACATTTTCTATCCAAATGGTGAAAGTAGAACCTTTGGATACCAGGGCAATCAGCTGGTCTCCATAAAGGACAAAGACGGCAAGGCCTATCATCTGGAAAATGGAAAATGGCTCGATGAAAAAGGCAACGACACAGGACGCAGCAATGTCTTTGTTGCGGCTGACGGCACCTACGGTTTTCGCAAGAAAGATGGAGACATCGAAGTCACTGAACCCGGTGGCAAAGTCAATAAGCTCAACGAAAAGGATCTCGGCAAAGATGCAATGCTTTATCCAGATCAGCAAAAGCGCGCGCAAGAAAATGAACGCATAAGAAAGTTGATCGACGAGAAAGGTGGCTTGACTGACTCTGGCAAAACAGTAATTAGTGACGCGCGAGCTCTTGGTCTAGACAACACAGATATCTTTCATGGCTCGCATGTGTTCGTTGAAAACGCGAACGGTAAAGGCGATGACGGAGCGTTGTATAGAAAGTGGAAAAAACTGCCGGGCGCAGAAGAGAGAACCTCGTCGCACCAGAGCAAAGAACAGCAGTATCAGATCAAAGTAGGGCCTGGAGATGCAGTGGTTCTATTTGGCACCACTCCTGAAGGAAACACCTGGTTCCAGCTGGAGCGACATGCCGGACGCGCCGGCAACTTTGCCGAGAAGGGCGTATCGGTCGTCAAAACCGGCATCGGCAATCTATTTCACGGTGAACTCAGCATCGACGATGCGCACGGCAAAGACTTTCATCTGTATCAAAAGATACGTCAAAACATTGGACCGATGGGCGTTTCTCCACACAGCGATCGAAATCCGGTGCTCGTAAATAGGAAGCGATAGAGCCTGAATAGCTTTCCTTAGAAATCTCCAATGTTGTCAAGGGGCGCCGTTTTCGAACTCCCCTGTTTGGGGGAAAACACAGTGTTCATGCAGCTTTCCAAGCAAAGCCGGAGACGAAAACACTGAGCCGACGGGCTATTCCGCAAAATGAAGGTGCCTGATAGGATGGAGTTACGCGTTTGGGGAAACTGGCAACTTAGTCGCATACAAGCATGGCTCTTGTGCTGCCACCGCTTGGACATCGCGCTGGCGTTGATAACAATTAAATCGTGAGCGTGCTCGTCGCTTACGAAGGAGGGCTTATGGGTTTTTTCTCTTGGCTCAATGTAAAAGCACGTGTTCAGTCCGACGACACGTCCAAGAAAATTGGCAGTGTCGCAATTGAGCCATTTGCTTTTACAGAAGCAGTCATGTCCGGTCCATTCACTAGCGGCAATCTTGCCATGTATTTGATTCATGGCACGGATACGTCATCCAGCAACTACATCAGTCTTGAAGAAGCGCTGGAAAAAAAGAAAGTCACTATCCAAGAAACAGGAACAGTGAGCCAGCTGAGAATCAAGAACGACGGTGACGAAGTCGTCTTCATCCAATCGGGAGATATCGTCAAAGGAGGCAGGCAAGATCGAACTCTTCAGCACGACATGATTCTCCACTCTAATTCCGGATTCGTGCCGATCAATTCGTTCTGCGTTGAAAGCGGGCGCTGGCACAAGCGCGAACAGGAAGACGACAGAAGCTTTAGCGGATCGAATCATTACCTGTCGAATAAGCACCTGCGCATGGCGGCACGAAGAGGGCGGCAAGATACTGTATGGAGCGAAGTAGCCAGACTGCAGTGCCGCAGCGCTGTTAATGCCGGCGTTCCTCTCGCCAGGCTGCAACACGAATCTTCTCAAAGCAGCTTGCAGCTGACTCTCGACATGGAGAAACTAAAAGAATGCACGCAAAGATACGTAGATGATCTCGCACAGATGCTCAAAGAAAAATCAGATGTGCTTGGCTGCGCATTTGCTGTAAATGGAGAAATGAGCAGTGTCGACATCTACTCGTGCAATAGCTTGTTCCAGAAGATGGGAGAAAAGCTGTTGCGATCAGCAGCAGTCGAAGCATTCAGCGAACAACAGGAAGGTGCACAAAACGCTGCACCAACGATTTCCGAAGTGATCTCGAGTTTGAAAGATCTTGCAGATCAAAAAGCAGACCTCGTCACAGTGAGCGGGAAGGCGCAAATACTCAAGCAGGAAACAAAGAAAAACCTGCTCTACGAAACACAAGATCTGATGAAAGGCGGGCAGTGGATGCACCGAAATTACACGGTGAAGTAACTGCCGGTGGGTGGGTATTAGCGAGACCTTAGGGGGAACAGCTCGCTAATCGGGGAACAGCAAGGCAGCCGGGTAGAGAAGCGCTCCAGCATGGGAATACTGGATCCGCGAGTGGACAAATGAGATTCGCGACGGACGTTTCAAATAAGCGAAAGGAAATTGACGTCCACAATAGAAAATATGCAACCTGCTTAAATAGCGTTGGCACGAAGACCTTGGCTAATAATCAGCAGAAAAGTGAGTTGCAACCTTCTCTTCTACCTCACCCGGCTTCGCTTTGCCTGGAAAGGCAACGCCAAACCCTAATACTTTTCAGAAATCCAGCGGCGCTTTTGCATCGCTGAGATATCGTCGTATTCCTTCTTTTTGCTTCTTTCAGGCAACTTCGCCTTTGTGCGTTTTACCGGCTTATACGGCATCTGGCTGAGCAAGTGCGAAATAATGTTCAGTCGTGCCCTCTTTTTGTCATCCGAGCTGACAATGTGCCATGGGGCAAAATCAGTATCAGTTGCGTCCAGCATTGCATCACGCGCGCGCGAGTACTCATACCAACGTTCCCGCGACGGCAAATCCATATTGCTCAGCTTCCATTGTCGCAAGGGATCATCGATTCTCGCTTCAAACCGACGCTGTTGTTCCTCATTGCTTACTTCGAGCCAGTACTTGAGCAAGACAATCCCGCTATCGACGAAAGTTTGCTCAAAGAGCGGGCAAAGTTCCAGAAAACGCCTGTACTCCAGGTCGTTACAAAATCCCATCACATGCTCAACGCCAGCCCGGTTATACCAACTGCGATCGAATATGACTATTTCACCTGCTGCAGGAAAGTGTGGCAGAAAGCGCTGAACGTACAATTGCGACTTCTCTCTATCTGAGGGTGCAGGCAAGGCAATCACTCGAAAGACACGGGGGCTGACCCGCTCTGTAATCGCCTTTATTGTTCCACCTTTGCCGGCCGCATCGCGCCCCTCAAATACAATAACAACGCGCTGTCCTGTTTCTTTCACCCAATCCTGCAAATGGCAAAGCTCAGCTTGAAGCCGTTTGAGCTCACTCTCGTACTCTTTGCGTCCCAACTTTTCCACCGGCGCAGCTTGTCGCTCGGACTTGCGTCCTTTAGCGGCTTGCTGTTTGGGATTACCGGACTTTTTGTCTCTCTTGCCCATGGGAAACACCTTTTCAGTCTAGTCGGTCAATTGTAAATGAATTTGCCTTTCATTGGCTAGCAGCCAGTCGAATAGTGAGCTGCAACTTTCTCTACTAGCTTACCCGGCTTCGCTCTGCTTGAGAGAAACAGCGCCAGGTCGCGCACGTTGTAATTAGATGTGGCGTCCATAATCAGATCGATCTTTCCATCTCCGTCGAGATCGCCTGCCCATAGAAGCGACGGGAAGGAAGAGTCGGATACTTCTTTGCGTTCGTACACAACTTGCTTTATGCCACCACTTTCAAGCACGATGTTGTACTCACTGCGCCATTCCTGATCTTTCTTCTTACCATTAACTGTCAGAGTCGACTGTTTGGCACCGACATTCAGCTTCAACTCTTGCCCGATGTCCATTCGCTCCTTGCTGAAATTCGCGCTGGTCGAGACCTTGCCTGCTTTCAGCGCAGGCACTTGATTGACCAGGAACAATGGTTCGACTTTGCCGGCAACTGTCACTTTCTTTCCGGTCTTTTTGCCCTTTGGCTCATCGACAATCTGATCGCGAACCAGAGTGACTGTGACTATTGCCGGCTTGATTTCGAACTGCCCAGCGGTCGTAGGGAAGAGCCCCATCCAGGTCAGCCCTGATGATGCCTTGAGTTCATCATTGTGATAAACAGTTATCTCGATGATGTCGGAAGCACGTGCCGATGACGCGATGCAAGTCAGGGCAAGCACAGAAGCCAAGGCTTTTGCTGCATCAATCTTAAACATCGCAACTCCTCAGCAAGACATCGAATAAATTACACAAAGCTTGCAAACGCAATTAATTGACAAAAGAGTAACCGGCTTCCAGGCTCACGTGTTACTTTATTACTCTTTTTATCTTCTATTGCCTTCTGCCCGAAAAGGAAAATACCATCCAGGCACCCGCTCAGGCAAAGACAGAAAGGCGCTTTGCTGAAACGCTTCTTGATATTTACAACGGCGCCGCCACAACATTAATTGTTGCGCTAATGTACTGCCACTGGTAGAACGCCTGGTGGCAAAACTTACGCTCCCGGCTTTTCGAAGAATTTTTCCCATATCAATATGAAGGGTATGCAAATAAGCAGCGGCATGAATGGAATCAAACCCACTACAAAGCCGACGACAAAGCCGTGCAGCACATCTCCATGAATTGCACCATAAATAATGCCGACAATCGGGCCCATGATCTGGGAAACAGCTACGACATCGTCATATTTCATCCCTTGATTTTCGGGAACATACTGCGCATTTGATTCCTCGGGTTCTGGTTCAAGCGGCTTAAAATGCCATTCCAAGGTCGAGCCTCTCCGATATGCCTTGACCTTCCAACCTTCCGATTCAAGTCTGGCTATTATTTCGTTCCTCACAGGTCTTTCTAGGAAAGGTGTGTATGTCGTACTATCGGCCCCTCGAACATTCATTCGCCGCAACATGATTGCAGACAAAAAAGCGAACACCTCGTCACTGCTTGTGCCGGTCAGTTGTGGTATTTCGTCCGGTTGTGCGCCTGCATCGCTCACAGAAAGAGCACCACTCGCTGCAAGTATTCACTGAAATCATTATATAAGAATGTGAAATATGGAGGTTACGCTTCAGTGCATCGCCAAACCCGGATCTATCATGCCGTCGATTCCATTTGCTCGTTGAGCGTATCAAAGTAATCGCTGCTCCAGTCTTGAATCTCATCGACATCAATCAACCCGAGACGCAGAGCTTCGAAGACGAGCCGCGAGCGTTGATTGAGCAACTCAATTCCAAAGGTGCCATTGACCATGCCGCATTCATTCCTCAAAACCTTCAATTGCAGAGCGTTTATTCTATTCTGAACCCCTCTGACACTGAGATGTCTTCGCATGGAGATGGCGCGATCCGTAAGCCCGATCGCCACATCACAGAGAGTTTGAAATTCCGCCTCCGACAAATACGCCAACTCTTGCTGTCCTTGCAATTTCGCAGACCGGCAAAGCGGCTGGATATAGATGTTGTCGTGCAATAAGATTGACTCCAATGCGTAGATGACCTTTTCGTCCGCCTCCTCTTTCAATATGTATCCATATGTGGCGCTCGTATTTCTAAACCGCTCGAGCTCGCGCATATGCTTTGCCCTGATCGACTGCGACCAGAAGAGCAACTTTGTGTTCGGCTTTACCTGCCGAATGCTTTCAGCCAGTGCAAAGCCGTTGCACTTACCGATTACAACATCCAGAATTACTAAGTCGGGCGCTTTCGCAGCAACAATGGAAAGTGCTTCCGACTTCGTTGCGGCAGGAATCGTCTCAATCGTCTGGCGGAAGTGCATCCTTAGTAAGTTAATCATGTGGGCGCGCATGGGCTGCAAGCCATCTATTACAAGAATCCTGAAGGTTTCCTTCTTCTCTGCAGGATCAGGCTCAAAACTCAGTAATGGATTAGCCTGGGCTGAGTTGGCGCGGAAGTCTACGCTGAATTGCAAGGGTATAGGGTCTGAAAACATAGCTTTCCTCTGGGTTTGGCTCTACTGACCCAACCTTAAATGGAGAATCTGACCAAATCCTGTCCAAGGGGTTTCAAAGGCCTTAAAGGTCCAAAAACCGTCACAGCAGGCACTCCCGGCGAAGCTGCTAACATGTATGTGTCTGCCGACCCGGTCCCGAACCAGAAAAAGCGTCAATCATGGGCAAGATTCTTGTAGTAGATGATGATCACTCTCTTGTAGCTAACGTCACTGAGTGGCTGAAGTTTGAGCATCACAATGTCGAGGTGGCCTACAAAGGGCAAGAAGCGCTGGGCAAGCTGATGGTATTCGACTATGACCTGGTCATTCTCGACTGGGATTTGCCGGAGCTTTCTGGTTTGCACATCTGCAAAGAGTTTCGCGCCAAAGGCAAAATGACGCCGGTGCTCATGCTTACCGGTAAAACGTCAGTCATTGATAAAGAGTCCGGGCTGGATGCCGGTGCGGACGACTACCTGACCAAGCCGTTTCATCCAAAAGAACTGGCCGCGCGCGTACGCGCACTCTTGCGGCGACCAGTAGTGATAAGCACATCGCTTTTGAAAAAAGGTGGCATTGTTGTGGACACCGTGACGCGAAAGGTAAAAAGGGGCGACGAAGAAATTGCGCTGCAACCCAACGAGTACACTCTGCTCGAATTTTTGATGCGTCACCCGGATCAACTATTCAGTACGGATGCATTGCTGCGCCGCTGCTGGCCCGATGATTCCGAAATTTCACCGGACGCGATTTACACTTGCATTCGCCGGCTGAGAAAAAAACTGGACACGGACAGCGATACTTCAATTGTGCGCACAGTTCATTCCGTCGGATACATCCTCGACTCTGAGTAAGCCTGGTTCCACGTGTAATCCAGAGTCGGCGCGGTGCTTCGACCCTGAAAAACGTTACTGCCGGTGTCCGCAATGCTGCGCTTTTGCACAGTCAAGTGTGCATCTCGCCACATTGAATTGGTGCAATGCGCGAATTACGATTGCATCGAAGACCGGTGAGGCGACACCGCGCTAACACTGAGTTTCGCTCCTAATAACAGATTGCTGGTCCACAACAAGGGACGATTTCTAAAAACGAGGTATTTACCATGGCAGACGCGATCGAGAATTTGCCTGTAGTTCAGGAACAAAGTAAAGATGTGAGCACATCTTTGTCGAACCAGTCATTCGATACAATGCTCCAGTCATTCAGCCCGAACCCCACACCATCTGAACAGCTTGGAGACTACATTTCCTTGAATTCAATCTTTCCGCCGGAAGGTGCAAAACCACTAGAAAAAGAGCAATATGCATCCGAGAAAATAAAATTCGAACTCACATCGAAGGGCGGAGAGCATTGCCGTCTGCTAAGCGAAGTAAACGCTGCGGATCAAGCATTAGCCAATCAGCCGAAGTTGGAACTGAGAATCGCAAACGCTGACGAAGCTCTCGGTAGAGCTAATGATGTCCTGCGAATTACAGGCGACAAATTACGCAACAGTGCAGCTGAAAATTTCACCAAGCAAGACTGGCAACAACTGGAAGCTCTGGGACCAAATCCGTTCGGTGATCCTAAAGGCAAGCAAGGGCCAATCCAGTTCAACCCTGCACAAAGAGCATGGCTGCGAGAAAATCATCCGGCAATGTATAAACAGTTGGAAAATAACGATGCCTCGAGCCTGGCTCAACAAAGAGCAGCCAGTCACTCTGATGCGCTTCACGCAATCAAGGACGGCCCTGTGAACGCAAGATTGGACTTAGTCAACTATCTGAACAAGATCGGTGACGATAAGGCCGCTGTCGCCACCCTCACTGAAATAGCAAAGAGTCCACGCACTAAAGAGCAAGAGCAAGCGTTCAGAGCAGCAGCGCAGCGAACTGATGCCGCCTGGGATCCTGCATTCCGTAAGGCAATCGAGCGCAGCGGCGGCAACATACTTGATTACGTGTCCCGCCCACAGCGGTTTTTCACGAAGGAATTGCCGAACTACAAAAAGTCCTGAACTCAATTAACTAGAGCGTTTCAACAGCCGAAGAGGACAAGGGCAGCAATGCAAATTGCTGCCCTTCTCAATATGACCAGCAATGCAAATTGCTGCCCTTCTCAATACGACCAAAAATGAAAATCACTGCTTGCCTGTTGTACTATATAGACTGCTGTCAGTAGGCACGAAATCACGGTCCTGCGCGGGTTCGGAAGTCAATGACCAAGGTTGATGAGAGCGTTCGGCTCTCAAGCGATCAAAGAGAAAACAAGAAGCAGCAGCCGACGATTCTGGAGCGGTTGGACAACCTGGATATCGCGCGCAAGGGCTTCATCTTGGTTGCTGTTCCACTCAGCACAGTGCTTATATCCGTAATCACCTTGATGTTTCTGCTCAACCAGGCCGAACAAGAATTGGCTCGGGAAGAGCGTCTTTCAAAACTAGGCTCCTTATCAGCCTCACTGATGCAGACATGGGGAGAAATTGCACTTACATCTGCAACCTATGTGATTACACAATCGGAATCGTTTAGAGAGCGCTTCATAAAAGACACCCAAAAGAGTCAGGTCACTCTCAGAAAAATGCAAGACCTGATTGCAGAGATGCCGGAAGAAAGCAGAACGGAACAGCTCGAAGAACTGGGCAAGTTTCGCGCCCTCGAGTCAAGCATCGCCGACCTCATTGCCAATCTGTTGCAGCAGGAAGAAGGTGGCGTCAGAGACATTACTCACGAGCGCAATGTCCGGCTGAGGATGCAAGCAATCGCGGAAGAATTCTCTTCACACACGATGAAATTTCAACAACGCCTCAGCGATCTCGAGAATCAGTATTCATCTGTACCGGCAAGAACCAGAGGACTGGCACGCACACTCGTGATCGCATTTGGTATTTTCACAATAAT
>JAYRNY010000018.1:0-1756 GCA_041911975.1 bacterium
CTCGGAAGTCCTGGGTAAGCGCATGGCGAACTGCTTGCTACGCACTTGAGTCCGGATTTTATCGACGAACGCAGTGATTGAAGCAGGGTGGAGAGATCAGACTCTAAAATGTTGTAGCCGTTCGACGTCATCAGCATTTTTGAAGTTGGTGATAGCGTTACGGTTACTCCCTTCATCACTCCTCCAGCTTTGGCTTTTATCTTGCCGTCTGGTTGGCATACAACTATTGAACCGCTTCGTTTGCCGGCTTTGAGCGCTTCAAAACGCACCATGCGTGGTGCCTTGAAATAGAATCGTCCCGATTCCGTAACTGTTTTACCCTTCTGGGTAAACGTCGTGAGTGTGCTTTCGTACCAGTAATCGTGGAGTGCCTTTACCCGGTCTATTAGAGATTGCAAGAATGAATTGCCGTCAGATGAGTCTTTGACCATGCTCGTGGCGCTCATTTCCTCAACTGCTACAGACGGAGTACCAAGCAGTACACTGAAGGCCGTAACGATAGTCAAGGTACGGGCGAAAAACCTGAGTGGCAGACTATTTGAAGGTCGCATGGTCAATAATTCCATTGTTTTGATTGACTCTCTAAGCTTGATGATATTTGATTTCATTCTTCGAGGCCATCGTCCCTTGGGATTAATGCGAGGAGGTGGATCAATCAGTGCCTTGCTTTGCGGACCCCACGGCGATATACCGGGCTCTTTTCACTGCTAGACTATTACAATAGATTTCCAAATCAGTGCGACTCCTGTGACTTCGGTCGAACCCAGTGATAACCAGAATAATGAGAAGGCGGCGGCAGCAGATCAAGCTGCTACGACTCCGGAATTGATCGAGAAAACACTCGGTCAATCAGATGGATCAACAGGTACCATCATTGGGTCGTCGGGCCCGAGGATTGGTGTCTCATCAAGCGCTCCAGAACAATTGGTCGGCTGCGTTTTCGACGGCAAATACGAGATCCTTTCCCTTTTAGGACAGGGCGGTATGAGCGCTGTTTTCAAAGCAAAGAACCTACTGCTCAACCGCATTGTCGCAGTCAAGATTCTTCTCGGCAGTCGCCATCTGAACGAGCAAGCGTTGCTTCGCTTTCAACAAGAGGCCAGAGCCGCAAGCCAGCTCGATCATCCAAACATTGTCAAAGTGCACGATTTTTCCGTTGCGACTGATTATGGACCATATATGGTCTTGGATTTTGTTGATGGAAATTCGATAGCCGAGCTTATTGCCTCCGAAGGACAGATGGATCCTTATCGAGCTATAGATCTGATTCTGCAGGCTTGCAGTGCTCTCGAACACGCACATGAGCAGGGCGTCGTACACCGAGATTTGAAGCCGAGCAACATTATGGTGACACAACTCAAGGATGGGCGCGAGCTTGCAAAAATCGTTGATTTCGGTGTCGCAAAACTGATCGAGGAAGAGCAATCCTCGACGCCGCAGTTGACACGAACCGGTGAAGTCTTTGGAAGCCCCCTCTACATGAGCCCGGAGCAATGCCTCGGAAAGAAAGTCGATGCTCGTACCGATATCTATTCTCTGGCCTGCGTTTTATTCGAAGAATTGACCGGCGCTCCGCCATTTCGCGCTGAAAATGTATTGGCTACAATGCACATGCATATTAGCGATTCCTCGCCTGAGTTAACGAAAATTCGTCCAGGTTTGCACAATGGTGTGCGTTTGTCTTCGATTCTTCTCACCGCGCTCGCCAAAAATCCAGAGCAACGTTTCCAAAGCATGGGAGCATTTGCTGCGGCAC
>JAYRNY010000019.1:0-2527 GCA_041911975.1 bacterium
GTCATGATGACCTCCTTTTGGGGGTTTTTCTTTTCGCAAAGCAAACCTGCCCAGGCTTTTACGCTTGGTCAAGGAGGTCATCTAAGAAATTCAACGACGATTGGGACAAGCTCTGTCATTTACCTTCTTGCCGAGTTATACTAAAAAAGGTAGTAACGCGATTCGAAAAAGCGAGCGGCGAAGGTTCCTTCAGGAACTTCACCGCCCGCAGTAGCGGGACTGATGCGCAACCTTGCCAGGCGCTCATCAGACCGCTGGAAGGGTCTTAGAGCTGCTCCAGCTCGCCGATCGCCTTCTGGATCTGGTCGGGCAGGTCGCCCAGTTCCTTTTCCAGATTGGCTTGGATGCCGGCCGCTTCATCCTGGAAGGGCTTCATGGCAGCAGCGGCGCGGTCCCGGATGTCCTTGGTCGCGTCCTTGGCTTTCGCCTGCAGAGCGTTCATCTCGTCCTGGAAGGGCTGAGCCTTGGCCATGATCTGGATCTGGATCTTGAGAGCCTCGTCCTGGGTCTTCGCGTTCTTCAGCTGCTCCGGCAGATCACCGAGCGCCGTCTTCATGCGCTCCTGGATCTCCTTCGCCTGCTGCTTGAACGGCGCCAGCGCCGCCTCGAGCTCCGCCTGGATGGGGGCAAGAGCGGCCTGACCGCGCTTCTCGACGTCAGCGAGCTGAGCCTCGAACGGCTTGCTCTTCGCTTCCATCTGCTTGCGAAGCGCTTCGATCTTGCCGATCTTGTTCACGAACGCGTCGATGTTGGCCGCGTTGAAGTTCGGCTTCTGGTAGATGGGTTGCGGGATGCCAGGCAGCATCACGATCACCGCAGGAAGCGCTGCCTCGGGGGCACCGACAGCCGCGGCCGGGATCTGCATGTACTTCACGGAGTTGTCCTGGTCACCCTTGGCCTTGAGCTTGCGGGCAACGTCCTTGCACTCGCCGCAGCCATTGGCAGTGACGAGAAGAACGACCGGACGATCGGAGTTGACGACCTCGGCCTGCAGGTTGGTCTGGTTGACCTCGGGCAGGATCGGCCGATTGAGCAGGGAAGGCGCCAAGAGGACAGCAGCGACGAGCAGGATGCCGCCGATGATGACCGCCAAATTTCGTTTTGACATAGCTTTTTCCTTGAGTTACGGTTTCTTCAGCGGCAACGTGGCCGCTGGATTGTTGAAGATGCTTGGACTCGGCACTGTTCAAGGGTGCAAACAATGCGCCCCGGCCAAGCCCAGTGAACGATTCCTCGGGTCAAACCAATGCGAAAGTGGTCTCTGTCCATCAACACTTGGGTGTCGAAGGAACGAAAGTTTGTTTTGCAAGGTTTGGATTGGTGGAGACTGAGAGCCGAGGAATGGAACGAAAGATACAAATTCAGCGTAAACATTTGCCACATAGTTGCAGCAAGTGATATGCGTCACTTTTTCCTTTCAGAGCTCTCATCTAGGCTCTCTAATATTGCGCAGCTCGCGAAACAATGGTTAAACAGCGCTTAAATAGCCGGTTTTCCAACATTATCACCGACTCAGATTCTCCGCCGGTCCTGAGTTCTAGCTTGCACTGTAATTAGCGCGACAGTCGCTAGCAATGCGGGTGTGCAATTAACGAGATGTTCTTCCTGCTTGCCGTTGTTCAAGCGTGCTTGAATCAGACGAGTCTCCGTTTGCTCTATTCAAAAAATCGAACCGTCTGATGATTTTTCTTCAGGCGCTTAAGCCGACCAAGGCACTGTATATAGTGGCAGTCAAAAGACTCCGTCCGCATGAATTGATTTCAGCGGTCAGAGTCTTTTGGGTGTCAATTTCTAACAAGCGATGGGGTGGCGTGCATAAGTTTGCACAACGAACGTGAAGAGGTCGTGACTCTTTTGCGGGTCATAAACAAACATTTACTGCTAAGAATGCTTTCATCGCTAGAGGCACAGTTAAGGCTGGTTTGCGCTTGCTCGTGTATCAATGTTCCGTCGATTTGTACTCGTTAAGTTTTTGATGGTCTGCTAGCTTGACGACCAAAAGACATTCCGTAACATCAAACCTAAGAGCTCAGAAGTAATTGGCTGCAATAGGCTTATGTGTCTGGCGGCGAGTTCGTGAAATTGCTGCAGGCTGGGCGTTTTGCAGGAGCAACCAGGAAGGTGGCCAACCTCGCAGGAATTTGCGCAAAGCGGAAAACAGTCAGTACGTGAGCGTGAATTTAATTTGGCAAGTGATACAAATAGGCAACTGAAATTGCACATGAGTCAGGGGCCAAACTAGCTTTGTCGCATACAACTTTCATAGTTCTACGCGACAAATTTCAACGCAGGTCATCTACTCACTTTCTACCCTAGGGGATTACAGCAGAAACATTCAAGACGGTAAGCCGTTTTGGTTGTTGCCGCCATGTTGAAAAACTGGCTGCGGAGCTGTTTTGAGAGTGATGTCGTGATGTTGCGATGCCGTTTGTTGCATGCCCAAAGGCCTCCGGTAGCGCTGCTCAGAAAGAGCATCGCTGCGCCTTTCATCTGGAAATTCCACCGAAAAATCCGGAAGGAGACTACA
>JAYRNY010000020.1:0-4767 GCA_041911975.1 bacterium
CCGAATACTTTATCCAGACTCTGCTCTACACTTTGATAGTCGCCGGAGCGGGTATCTTCAACCGGCTCGAAATTGCCCTCTGTAGCGCCGCCTCTATTTTCTTTCTCGGCACCGCCTGCGGTGCCGGCATCAGCAACCTCAGCCGCTTCAGGCCTGGATATTTCCTGCAGAGTCGGGGCGCTCCAATGAGTGCCGCTTTGGCGCCATTCATCAGGCACTTGTTCTTGTTCCTGTTCTTGCTGCGCTAAGCGAGCCGCGGCTTCGGCAGCTTCAGCTTCGGCTGCTGCTTTCTGCTCCGCATCGGACGGCCACGGAATTATGAGCGCACTGCCGTCTGCAGCCTTGCCGATCGGTGGCTCCGGTCCGGCATTTTTCTTGGGACGAAAGATAAACTGGCTGTCCGACAATTCTTTCGGCACATCTTGACCGGGTTGAGCCAATGGCGTCGGATTCGACTGATTGGGCAGAGCCGGCGAGCCGGTGAAACCTTGCGGCGGCGGCGCGGCAGACTCAGAGGGCGCTGCTGCCGGTTCGGGAATTGGAGCAGCCCCTCCTTTGGTCGCCACTTCGTTGACCAGATTTTGGAATGGAGACGGAGGAAGAGGGTTGGCTGTAAACGGGCGAGGAGCGGCAGGTGTTTGTTTGCTCGAGTCTTGCGGCTCGAACGGTTTGCCCCGATTGTCCAGTTTTGCCATGGAGCGCGCTACCGCGTCCTGGATTGCCTCGGCGAAGGTCGATCCGCCACTGCTGGTCGGCGGCAACTCTCTAGATTGAGATTGCAGGCGCCCGGTCAGGCTGCCCGCGCTGCTGCGGGTAGGCACTGCGCCGTAGCGCCGCTCCAGGTCATTGGCGCGGCTGTAAAGCTGTTTTGCCTCATTCAACTTGCCGGCGACATCACAAGCCTGGGCATAGCGCCTCAGGTGCTGGCGCAACTCGGCATTCGCCTCCCCCAGATTTCGCTCCATAATCGTTGCCAGGCGGGCATATTCGGTGAGCGCCGCGTCGTACTCCTTGAGCGCCATGTGGGTCGCGCCCAGGTCGGCAAGGCATTCCATAGCCTCCAGCCCCTCTCCCAGCCCGCGCCGGCTGAGAAAGTCATAGATGCTCTTAAAACCAGCCTTGGCAGCTTCGTAATCACGAGATTTCATGGACGCGCGCGCCTGATTCAGCAGGCGGACGACGTCTCCGCCTGTGCCTGCTCCAAAGTCTTGCGCTTGTCCTGAATCAGTCATCTACCAAATGTTAAGGACTCTTACGGCCCGAAAAACGCGTTCTTAGGTCTTATTACCCTAAATAAACCCATTAGATATCAGTTCTTCTCATACTCTATGCCGGATTAACCGTTGCGAGCGTCAGATAAGACGCCTTTGACACCTCAAAACAAGTACGCCAGACTGTGTCTGTCATATGAATTGGCACGCAAACGCCTGATCTAGCCACGTTTCCAACAGGGAGAACGGAGAGATGCCCGCTCTTTTGCCGCTGAATTTTAAATCCTGGATTGAAGAAAACCGCAGCCAGTTAAAACCGCCAGTCGGAAACAAACTGGTCTGGGAAGACCGCGAATTTATCATCATGGTGGTCGGAGGCCCAAACAGCCGCACCGACTACCACATCAACGCGGGAGAGGAGTTCTTTTATCAGATCGAGGGCGACATCGTCGTTCGAGTAATTGAGAATGGCAAGCCCAAGGATGTTCCGATAAAGGAAGGCGAGATTTTTCTTCTCCCCGCCAATATGCCGCATTCTCCACGCCGGCCGGCTAACACGGTCGGCCTGGTCATTGAAAGAAAGCGACACGACGGAGAATTGGACGGCTTTCTCTGGCTCTGTGACAACTGCGAAGAAAAGCTGTACGAAGAGCGCTTTGAACTGACTGATATTGTCAAACAATTTCCGCCCATCTTCGAGCGTTTTTACAACAGTGAAAACTCCACCTGCAAGAAATGCGGGACCAAGACAAAGCCACCCAGTAAATAGAACCTTGCATTCCCTGACGGTGGATAAACGATCTCGCTTCTCTCACGTTTGACTAATTGCGTTGTTGCGATGGCGCAGGCAGCCCATAGAAAGACAAATCACTCGCCCACACGGAGCACGAATCATGTCTAGTCAGCAGGCAACGATGGCAGAATCGAAAAACATGCATCAATTCAAAAACGACCTCGAATTCGCTCGCAGCCTGGATAAGGTAGACGAGCTCGCTGAGTATCGAAAGCAATTCCTAATTCCAAAGACCAAAGACGGCAAGGAATGGATTTACATGGCCGGCAACTCGCTGGGTCTGCAGCCTGTTCGCGTAAGAGATTACATTGGCGAAGAGCTCGACGACTGGGCGAAACATGGAGTGGAAGGACACTGGGACGCGAAGCACCCCTGGCTGCCTTATCACGAAAACCTGACGGAGATGGCGGCGAGACTGGTCGGTGGCAAACCTATCGAAGTCGTGATCATGAACACGCTTACCGTCAACCTGCACTTGATGATGGTTTCCTTCTACCGACCGACAAAGGAGCGCTACAAAATCATCATCGAAGCGGATGCATTCCCTTCTGATAGATACGCCGTCGACTCGCAAGCGAAATTCCACGGCTTCGATCCGGGCACTGCTATCGTCGCGCTCAAGCCACGCGAAGGTGAGTTCACCCTCAGACCGGAAGACATTGCGCAAGCAATTGAAAAAGAAGGATCGTCCCTTGCCCTTGTCCTTTTGGGCAACGTCAACTACCTCACCGGACAAGCTTTCGACATGAAAGCCATCTCTGCCAAGGCGCACTCCATAGGCGCTTTAGCTGGCTTCAACCTGGCGCACGGGGCAGGCAATTTGCATTTGAAACTGCACGATGACGATGTGGATTTTGCGGTCTGGTGCAGTTACAAGTATTTGAATTCAGGACCAGGCTCGCTAGCTGGATGTTTTGTCCACGAGCGGCATTCGAAGGATTTCGGACTGCCTCGATTTGCAGGCTGGTGGGGTCACAACAAACAAACACGTTTTCAAATGGGTCCGAATTTTGACCCTATCCCCGGTGCCGAAGGTTGGCAGTTGAGCAACCCGCCGATTTTCCAATTGGCCGCTTTGCGCGCATCCATGGAATTGTTCGACAAGGCTGGAATGGCTAATCTACGCCGCAAAGGCGATCTGCTGACTGCGTATTTGGAATATCTGCTCGCGGACATCGGTGGTGATTTCTTCAAAGTGATCACGCCACAAGATCCGGCCCAGCGTGGCTCGCAGCTTTCGATTAAACTCAAATCTCAACCCAAGGACTTCGTCAAGAAGTTAGGCGAGAAGGGTGTCATCTGCGACTTCCGCGAGCCTGACATCATGCGCGCAGCGCCCATTCCAATGTACACGACCTTTGAAGATGTTTACAACTTTGCAAAAGCAGTAGGCGAACATGTCACTTAAAAAGCTCACAAAAAAATTGCCGGACACTCATGTATGTATCGTCGGGGCAGGGCTCACAGGCTCGCTTCTGGCGGTGTTTCTTGCCAGGCGCGGCATGCGCGTCACCATGCTTGAAAGACGTCCGGACATGCGTGTAGAAACAATCAGCGCCGGGCGCTCTATTAACTTGAACATCACTCGCCGCGGGTTGCGCGCACTGAACCTGGCTGGATTGGAAGAGACCATCTTGAAAGACTCCGTGCCAATGATGGGCCGGCTCATGCATTCAAGAACAGGAGAGACCACCTACCAACCTTATGGACGCGATGACTCCGAATTCGGCAATTCGGTGTCGCGCGGCGAGTTGAACAAAACACTGATGACTGCCGCCGAAAATGCCGGAGCTGTCACAATTAGATTCAACCAACGCGTCACTAATATCGATCTGGAAACGAACACACTTTCAATTCAGAGCGAGAGCGACAAAAGTCACTCTGAGGAAACATTCGATCTGGTAATTGGCACAGATGGCTCTGCATCGCAAATTCGCGAATCCATGTCGCAGAAAGCCGAGCATCCTTGCAAGCAAGACTACCTGAATTATGGATATAAGGAACTGACGATACTGCCACTCGAAGACGGCAAATTCGCAATGGAGAAAAACGTACTGCATATATGGCCGCGCGGTCTATATATGATCATCGCCCTGCCAAATTTCGACGGCAGCTTCACGTGCACGCTGTTTCTTCCATATGAATCCATCAATGGTTCGCCATGTTTCGAACAACTAAAAACAGAGCAAGCTGTAAGTGACTTTTTCAAGACAGACTTTGCAGACGCATATAAGTTGTTCGACAAACCGGAAGAAACCTTCTTCCGCAATCCAACCGGCGGCATGGTCACAGTGACTACGAAACCATGGCACTACAAAGACCGCGTACTTTTGGTCGGCGATGCGGCTCACGCCATTGTTCCATTTTTCGGACAGGGCGCCAATTGCGCATTTGAAGACCTGACTATCTTTGAAGAACTTTTGTCCAAGTACTTGAAACAAGACGATACTCTGGATTGGGAAGCTTTATTTCTGGAGTTCGACGAATTACGCAAACCCAATGCTGATGCCATTGCCCAGATGGCAATCGAAAACTTCATTGAAATGCGCGACAAAGTCGGACAGCCTGAATTTCTGCTGCAAAAGTCTGCCGAAAAGGTGCTGGAGAAAAGATTCCCCGACGAATTTGCCTCTCGGTACGCGCTCGTCACATTCACTCATACACCCTATGCAGTCTGCCGCGACGCAGGCGCTGTCATCGACGAAATGATGGCCACACTGTGCAAAGGCATCAAGAGCGTCGACGAACTCGATTTGAAAGAAG
>JAYRNY010000021.1:0-7248 GCA_041911975.1 bacterium
GCTGTCTTCAAACACGAAGACAAAACAATCTCTTGCGTTTCACCTGCTAATGAAGGAGGTTTGAACGACGCAATTTTATCCATGCTCCAAAAGTTCGACTCCTCCGCGCTCCCTTCCGGCAAGCTGGAAGTGCGCAGCGATGGAAGTCTCTATGCCGAAGGCCGCTACTTCGCGCCTGAGTTCTTCGACGAGCCGCTGCTCGATCTTCGCAAGAAGTTCGATGCGGCCAACGGCATCACTCCGTCCGATCGTGTGCTGATTCCGGGTGGTTTGAAAAGAGAACTTCTCAAAGCAGGTGGTGTCATCAGTTAACTCAGAAACAAATGAAAATTCTGCATGCACTTGGACTGATGCTGGCTGCAATAGCCGGAGTCTGCGTGACGCTCTTCATCGCCGGCACACTGCTTAAGGCAGGACATCCGGTAGGGGCTGTCATTGCATTCTTCGGGCTGATGTATGGCTTGCGCAGAGTGTTCAGAAAGCACCTCAATCCCTGATTCATAGCTACTGTAGGGGCGACGCCATGCGTCGCCCGGGCGGCAATAATGCCGCCCCTACAGAGTGAAAGCACGCGCATGCTGTGGAGCCGCGCTGCTTTCCCTACAGGTGGTAACGGGTCAGGGCGCGGGTGGTTATTGTTTAACATCTAAAAATCAAACGATATGAAATGGCTAATCAACCTGTTATTGGGTCATCCAATCACAGTCTTGGTCCTGGCGTGTCTGATCGTTGTGTATATTGTGTTATCGCCCCGGGTCAGCCCTGGCCTCTATGCCAAAAAGCTGTTCCGTACGAAGATTCATCTTGGTGATTCAACCAGGCTCAAAGCATTCGACAAGGTCAAAAACTGGCGAGTGTCTTTCAAAGCCGAAGATGGAAACATGATGCGTGGCTGGTTCTTCGAAAACAAGACCAGTCCGTTTGTCTATCTTGTACACCAGGGTAACTCAGGCGATATCCCCAGATACCTGGACATGATCGAAATCTTGCTGGAAAGCGGCGGCTCTGTATTCATATACGAGCCGCGCGGCTACGGCAAAAGCGGAGGCATCCCGTCAATCTCCCACTGGCTTGAAGACGGTGTAACCGCCTACGACTACGTGGTCGATTCTCTGAAATTCCGCGCCGAAGAGATTGCTCTCTTTGGTATTTCTCTGGGCACCACTGCCGCGACATATGTATCCACCCAGCGTAAAGCTGCGGGTATTGTGTTGCAGTCAGGCTTTGCGTCGCTTCAGAAGATCGCAAAAGAAGAGATTCCGATCTTGAAGATCTATCCTTCTTTCATGTTCACCGACAGACTGAATAATGTGAGGGTGCTGGAGAAAGCACATCCGCCCCTCCTTCTGGTGCATGGTATGAAAGATGACTTCATCACGCCGGACCACACCCGTGAAATGTATTTCGCGGCGAAAGATCCCAAAAGTGTGCTTTATCTGCCGTATTCGACTCACACAGAAGTGTTTCCGACCGACAGACCGAAATACATCGAGACATTGACGCTCTTCCTTGCCCGACTCTGATGCCTGCCGGCCTCCCTTAATTAGAGTCCGGCAAGGGGAAACTAAAAGAAAGTCGTCCGGCCGTCGGACGCAAACTGTTCGGCTCGGATGCGGGGCCGAAATCGGTTTAAAACAGCATCGCCGCGTGATATTCGCGCGGCACAAAACTCGTTTTCCATGAAAGATAAGCAGAAAAAGTCTAAGAAATCCAGCTCCAAAAGTCCCCTCTCGCCTGATGAGGCACTCTGCCGATTGAGGCTGAGAAAGATCAAGCGAATGGCCAAGAAGCTGCGTGAGAAGTGCGACCTCAAAATCGCCAAATTCTACGGCAAGCCGCTTGATGTGCCGATCGCCAAGTACCTGCCTGATGCAGTGACGATTGTCGAAATCTATCTGCGCACTAAGAACTGGTATGTCACAAGACATTCCGGACTGGAAGGGGAAAATCCTATCATTCGCCTGGCAATGCGCCCGCCCGCACCTGGCAAAACTGAGGAACCCGGGCCGGCGTCATAAAAGGAAAGACAGCATGTTACGCAAAATCTTCTTGATTTTGTCGGCGATTTTACTTGCTGTCAGTGCGATCTATCTGTTCTTCGATGGTGAAATTGCGCGCCGGTTCATGGGCGCCGCCATGATTGCATTCGCTCTGCACATCATAAGTTTCATCATCTGGGGAACGGAAGTCGAGCATAAGAAGCACTAAGTCGTCACATCATCTGTCCTTGTGCGGACCGTTGGTGTATCAAACCGGCACCACTTATCGGATGTGGCGCGGTCCGATGTTTCACAGAGCGCCAAAAGAAGTTTTTTCAAAACAAAAAATCAAAAAACATGAAATTCATCATCGCAGTTTTACTGCAGGCAGTCGCCTTTTACGTTCTCAACCTCATTCCCGGCATTCACTTCACTGGCAGCTTCTGGAATGCCATCTGCTACGCCCTCGGCTTTGCCCTGGTGTCGATTGTAGTGAATATCTTCCTGATGGCAGCAACCGCGGGATTTGGCATCGCCACAAGGGGACTCGGACTGATCATCGCCGCTGTCCTCTACATGCTCGGCTGGTGGATCATCCCGGCAATACAGCTGGAAGTGCTTGGCTGGTGGTTCCCGAAACACTTTTCGGTGGACGGGTTCGGCTATGCAATCCTGGGTGGTCTGGTGCTTCTGGTGGTTAATCTATTCATCAAAGCGCTGACCGGCGGCGGCAAAAAGTAATTGATCCGCATCGCCCAAGGCGCGCAGTCAGCCTTTAGCAGACTGCTGAGAGCGACAGCACGAGCCATTTGCGCTTCGTGCTGTTGTTTTAAAACAAGATTCAAACTATAAAACTCGAAAAAATGAAAGAAAAGAATGTTTTCAACCAGTGGAAACTGGTCAAGGCGCAGCGTTACTGGCGGCAGAAACAGATTGAGGCGATTAACCAGGCGGTCAATGATTTCCAGCCCGAGGGCAACAGCCCGGAAGCGAGGATCTTCGGCTATGCAGCGGTTTATCTCGCCTTCATCGCTCAGTTTCTTGAAGATGCCGTAAACCAGCGCCTCAGTGCTGTCGAGCAGGATCTCAACGATATCTCCAGCCTGGTTGGTGAAACGCCCGTTGATGCAACTCTGTCGCGCAGCCTTGGAGTTTTTGACGGTGTAAACGACACCGGTATGGTTGCTTCCGAATTGCTCGTGCGCGCTCAGCGTGCTCTGAACAACTCGACGCAACTGACTCTGGCTCAATTCTCCGGTCTCGGTTTGCCTCTTTTCTCCAATGATGGAGGGGTCGACCTCTATGTTGCCTGTGCGGAAATCAGCAACCAAGGGCTTGAATCAGGCATAAACAGTCTGAAGAGATGCTTGACGATTACCGGGACATACGCCGAACGCGCCAAAGCTGTAGAGGAATTCCTCAGCCCCTCAATCTCTTCGTATGCCGGTGCGGTGTCGATGAAGACTTCTGCCGATGCGTTTTTGGAAACCGCTAAGATGCTCAATCAGCCGGTCACCGATGCGGGCGTGTTCGACAACGACCCGGCGCACCATGCAAAGACGAAGGAAATTCAGATTGCGCGCATCTACGCAGCCGGAATTGCCTCAAACATCGTAAACACTCACCTCAAAAACGGAGAGTTATGGAACGTTCAATTCCTCAATTGATGGTCATAAGCGGTAATGCTGTGACCGTCATAAGCTTGCTTATCATGCTGGCAGCCAGTGTTTTGTTTCTCATCAGCCTGGTCAATTTCTACAAAGCCAGCCGCACCAAGCTAAAAGCCCACTATTCGAAAGCCTTCCGTTTTTCTGGAAATGGCTTTCTTTTGCTGGGCATTTTGCAGGCGGCTCTTCTGAGCTTTTTAGATTCTTCGGTCAGGTCAAACGCGATGTTCGCAGCTGTGTTCTTCATCTTGTTCGGAGCTGCAGCGTCGTTTATTGGTGAAAAGCTTAAACCCAAGGTTGATGGCAGGAAGTAAGGCAAGAGATTGTCATTACTAATTTAGCAAAGAGCCGTTGTCCATCATGTTTTTCTCGACTCTTTGCTTTTGGGATGGATATTACTATGCGATATAGCAAAGTCGGTGGCGTCGCCTTCAGCGCTGCGTGGGGTGGTCGCATTGCACGCTCAATAGGGGTGTCGGCGGCTCGCCGACACCGGGCGCCATGTAAGCCGCCCCTACAGTTTGAGACGCTGAAAGAATGCCGCCCCTACGATACGTTTGTAATGTGGGAATATTGTGCCGGGAGAGTCTGTTGCGCAATTTCTCTGAATCCATGACCGACGATTCACTACTTGAAAAGGAAACTGAAATTCGGCTGTCCGAGAGCGCTACGGGTCGCATCGATTCGACGCAGTTGGCTCAGACTGTCGGCGGTGAAAATCTCACGCCGGTAGTCTCAGGAGAATTGAGCAAAGGCACGGTCATTGGTCACTACGAGATTCTGGATGTGGTGGGCAAAGGCAGCATGGGCTGCGTCTACAAGGCGCTGGACCGTGCACTCAATCGCATTGTGGCGATCAAGACATTGACCAGGCAGATGAATGAAGAGAATGTTTTACGCTTTCAGGAAGAAGCTCGCGCATTGAGCAGACTCAATCACCCGCACATTGCGACCATTTATCAAATTGATGTGACTAGCGAACACGTGCCTTATATCGTGATGGAATATGTGGAAGGACAAACCCTTGCCGAAGTAATCGCCGCTGATTTTCCTCTCAATCCGGATTGGATTGGGTGGATGGTTGGGCAAATTGGCGGTGCTCTTTCTGCTGTACACAAAGCAGGAATTCTCCACAGAGACTTGAAGCCATCGAACATTGTGGTTGCGACCGGCAGTGATGGGTTCGAAAAAATCAAAATCATTGATTTCGGCATTGCCTTTGACGAATCACGCGAGCAGCGTCTGACGAGAAAGGGTGTGACTATCGGAACGCCGCTTTACATGAGCCCCGAGCAGATAGCGGGCGAAGATCTGTCACCGGCGACAGATCTGTATTCAATGGGTTGTGTCGTATATGACATGCTAGAAGGAAAACCCCCATACCAGGGCACGAAGGACGAAGTTCTAGCCAGTCACATGCGTGGGCAAGCGCCGCAGCTTTCTAAGCGATATCGGTATCTGCAGCCGCTTATCAGCAGTTCTCTGCACAATGATCCGGCGAAAAGACCCATTGATGCAGACGTTTTTGCTCGAGAGTTTATTACCAAAATAGTCTTTCAGGTGCCGCGGATGCTCTTAACGACGCCTGCCTCTTTCTTCGATCGCGCTGGCATTTCGCGCAAATCACCTGGTCGGGAAGTCTACATGCCGATGGCTAGAATGTGGGCTTCGATGCTGGCTTTTGCTATTTTGTGCCCGCTTACTTCGATTTTTGTGCCAAAACCATATGGTGCGATTGTCGTTGGTTTGCTGTTTATGTTTGTTCTTCTCTTCATTTACCTGGCGATGCGCAAGGTCAGCTCTCCGCGAGTCGGAATGAAGAATAAGCCGCTCGAGAAAAATAGCAGCAATCCGGTCGAGAAAATCATACAGAAGAAGGACAGCTGAATTCGTGATTGTAGGGGAGGCAATCCATTTGTAAGCCCCGGCATCCGCTTCGCTGAAGCTAACTCCACTCGACGCGATCCATCTGGGGTTCGTTTGAAATCAGTTGGTCAATATCGTTGAAGATCTTCTTTGCATAGGCTTCTCCGTCTTTGCCTTTGAACCAGGACCCCGGATCAAGAGGGTTCTTTTCGAAGTTGACTATGACGCCCCATTCCGGCTCTCCATCGACTTCTCCCATGTCGCCGACCGCATAGCCGACAGAAACCCAGATGGACAATTTTTGCTGCTTTATCCAAAACCCCCAGCCATAGTCTTCTTGAATTAGCTCGCCGCAATCGTAGCCTCGTGGTTTCAATCGCGACCGCAGCCAGCCTGCAAATTCACTACCGGGCGTTCCATTGCAGTGGTCGAGATCTCCCTCAGGAGCTGTGGAAAACATTTGGGTTTTGACGCGCAGGCTGAGCATGTTTTCTCCCTGGAAATAAACTTGGGATGCAAGATCTTAGCAGACAGGCGGACACCGTGGGGTCGCATTGCATGCGACCAAATCTATCCAGCCATTGCACCTAAACTGTAGGGGCGGCTTACATGCCGCCCGCAATTGCACATATAAGGGGCGGCATTCATTTCGAAGCGCTCCGGTTTTCGCTACGCTGCACCCTTCGCTCCCTCCTGAGCCCGAGGAGACGCTTGCGGCTCCACCATGACAGGACGCTCCGGCGCTCCCCGAACAAAATAAAAGCCCCTCACTTGCGTGAAGGGCTCCCCCGTATAAAGACCGCATAATTATTCTTGCAATCGTTTTTTGTGCAAACAATCGCTTATCTGCGCAGGATGCGCTTGGCTGCCGGCACCTGATCGCAGAGCTTATTGATGTCGCAGAAAACTTTGTCGCCTGGGCGTAGCATCGGCGTGTAGCCTGGGAATTGCTCCGCCATGTGGGCGCTGTTTTGCGTCATCATCACGGTCATGCAATGCATGATTTCCTGGTTGGTCGGCTTGTATTCAGGATTCTGGCTGAGCAAGCGTTTGGCGACGTGCCAATAACCTTCACCGTTACGCACTGTGAAAATGCCGTCCGGCACTTCAACGCAGCCGAGTTTCTCTGTTTTTTCAGTCTTATCCTTGTGCTCTTTGGCTTCGCGATCTGCCTTTTCCTTCGCTGCTTTTTCTGCTTCTGCTTTTTCAGCGCAGACATCAGGGCGTTTGATTTCAGGCGTGCCTTCTTCGATGGGCTTTTTGGCGAGTTCGTAGCTCTGCTGGACTCTTTCGAGATCCTCCGGCCCATGGATGCCACCAGTATTGAAGTCACCCTTGTTACCCAGCTTTTTGATGTTGAAGCCGTCACCGGTTTTTTCGAATTCGGGATGCTTGCCGTCTAAGATCTCTTGCACATAGTTGGCGTGTTTATCGTTATACACGTCGTCTTGCTTGCCGGAATGGCATTTATCGATGAATGCTTGCATTTCCCGTTTGGTGATGCGGCCATTGGCTTTGTGCATTCCGTTTATGTATTCGATGAGCGGCTTTTGCTCGCATCCGACTGGTTCGAAGAGCGGCGCCATGCCGTCCCGGGCGATTTTTTGTTTTTCTTTTTCGTGCAGGCGCTCGTCGGCCTTGCGCATGTATTTGTCGATGTCTTCTCGTTCGATAACTTGTCTTGTGTTGCCGTTATCGGATAGGTCGGCAACGCGGAAGAAGAAGTTTCTCTTGCC
>JAYRNY010000022.1:0-13837 GCA_041911975.1 bacterium
AGATGATCCACCTCACCTCGCGCGACGGCCTCCTCGGCATCCTGCCGTTCTTCCACTCGTTCGGCTTCACCGTGACGCTCTGGACGATGGCCACCCTGGGTCGCAGCGCCGCCTACCACATCAGCCCGCTCAACCCGCGGGAAGTCGGCAAGTTGCTCGAGAGCGAGCGGCCGACCTTGATGGCCTGCACTCCGACCTTGATGCGCGGGTACCTGGCACGCTGCACCAGGGAACAGTTCTCCAGCGTCCGCTGGCTTTTGCTCGGTTCCGAGAAGCTGGACCCTGCGCTCGCCGCCGAGATTCAGGAGAAGCTCGGCGTGGAGCCTGTAGAAGGCTTCGGCTGCACTGAATTGGCGCCGGTTGTCGCCGCCAATTCGCCCGAGGAAGTTCTCACTCCGGATGGACGGCGCGTGCACGGCAACAAGCTGGGCTCGGTCGGTCAGCCAGTGGCGGGCACCGCGATTGCGATCGTCGACATCGACACGCACGAAGCGCTGCCTTTCGGTTGCGGCAAGGAAGGTCTCATCTTCGTTGCCGGACCGCAGGTGATGAAGGGCTACCTGAATCGCCCGGCGGAAACCGCCGAAGTCCTGGATGGCGACATCTACTGCACGGGCGACGTCGGCTACATCGACGCCGACGGCTTCCTCTACATCGTCGACCGTCTGGATGAATTCTCCAAGATAGGCGGCGAGATGGTGCCCAACAAGAAGGTGGCAGCCAAGTTGCGTGAAGCGGCGAAGCTGTCCGAAGGTCAGCTGCTCGTCACCAACATCAAGGACCCGGTGCGCGGTGAGCGCCTGATCGTCCTGTACACCACGCTGTCGATGACTCCTCAGGAACTCGTCGGCGCGCTCAGCTCGGATCCGTCAATTCCCAAGCTCTGGGTGCCCAAGGCAAGTGATTGCTACAAGGTCGAGGCTTTCCCGGTCAACCCGACCGGCAAGCTGGACCTGAAAGGCGTCAAGAAGATCGCCCGGGAGCTGTCGGCGCAAGCCGGAGACTGAGCGGCTTTCCACGGAGGGGGCAACTTCGCCCCCTCCGTTGCCGTGGCCGTACAAGCGAGAAGAATATGACACAGACTCACCTGCTCTATGCAGTTGCGGGCATCGTTTTGCTCGCCCTCTTGCTCGCGAGCTTTCGCGTGCGCCACTGGATAAACGAGGGTAAGAAGCTGCAGCAGCCTGGATACATGACGCCGAAAGTCTCCTGGTGGGCGCGCGCCACGCGGCTCATCATCGGACGCATCGCCATGCATCTGCGTGTTGGGCGGCTGATCATCATCGGCAAATCCAACCTGAAATTCAGAGGGCGGCTGCTAATGCTGCCCAACCATCAGATCGAAAAAGATGCCGTGCTGGTAACGGCGATCTTCGGCACGATGCACTTCCGCTTCCTCATGGCGATCAACCAGATCACCAGGTTGCGGGCTCCTTTTGCGGCCTGGCTCGGCGGCATCGCCGTGCATCATGACCGCAACCCCTCTGCCTCGGTCCGCACCGCAATCAAGGCGATGAGCGCCGAACAAGACAGCTCCCTCGTTGTGTTTCCCCAGGGCCGCCTTATTCGTGACAATGCGCTACGCCGCGAAGATTTCTTCGCCGGAGCGCTGATGATCGGCAAGCACGCCGGAAAGAAGAGCGAACTGCCCTTCGCCGTGCTGCCTGTCGGCGTCTACTACGATCGCGACTGCAAGCATGCCACGCTGCTCTTCCGGGCCGCTCGCATGCTGGGAATTCGCTGGTTCTCGGATTGGTTCAATGAAACCACATTCGGTGCCACGGTGGCCTTCGGCAAGCCAATCCTGCTCGCCGACCTCCCGGACGACCTGGAGAAAGCGACAGACATCGTTTTCAACGAAATCAAATCGCTGTCCGAACTAGCTGAAAGAGAGACCAAGCGTCGTCTCGGCTAGCGGGCAGCTTGTGCAACGTCCAGAAGAAGGAACAGCCAAGATGGCTGATGGACAAGGAAGAGTTGGATGGCGTCGCGTTTTTGCTGCCCTGGCGGCAGCACTTGGCGCTTCCGCAAAAGAAATCAATCCCGTCGCACGTGCAGCAGCTCGTCCTGAAATCATGGCAGCGGCTCACTCGTGGCGGGTCAGGCTTGAGCAAGCGCTGCTCGCACGGCGCCGTCCCATGGAAGAGCAAGTCGTCCTGCACGAGCAGCTTTCCACTGAAGAGCTGGACGCCTTCGAAACAGCTCTGACGTCTCAATTCGCCGCGGCGAAGGTCTTTGCTCCCACCGCCCAACTGTGGCATCCGAAAGGCATGGAAGTCTGGATCTACCTCAATGACGCCGCGCGCGAAGCCGGCATCAAAGAGAAGATTGACGACTTCGGCTACATGTCGCGCATGCGCATCATGACGGAGAGAGTCGATCACGAAGTGGGAGACTGGCTTGACTACGGTAAGGGCAACTGGGAAAACATCTGGACGCAGCCCAACGCGGCATAAGTCCGGCTGAGGTTGCGCAGAATAGTGTGGGAACAAGGGGCTTCAAACACCCTTTGTACCCACACCTTCTGTTTTTCGCCATTGCTGTTATATGCCGTAGTATCATACAAGGAAGATTAAAGCGCGTTTTACCGCGCTTCAACCTCATCCTCCCAAAACCCTTTTGTTTACCGGTTGTCCGACAAATACGACTGGAGCCCGGTCAAGAAGACGACTAAGAAAGAGGGGCGAGAATCCTGAATCAAGAGGAGATTCATTGACTTCCGATTTTTGTGCCGCACATCGCTGTGGGGAATACATTGAGTATCGATTGCGAACATCACATTCAAATCACAGAAAACCACGAAGATCAGCCGGTTTCAAATATTTCATTCGGTTTGTGCAATGCAAAATAAGTACAAACGGAAAAAGCGCGTTTTACCGCGCTTCAACCTCATCCTCCCAAAACCTTGTTATTTACCGCCGCTTCTCTTCAGGCGATTAATGTGATTGTTCAATTCGTCCGCAGTCAGCGACGAAGCATTTTGATACTTGTCATAAACCGACGTACTGGCTATGGCATCGAAGTTAGCTTTGACGTAGTTGATGAATACTCTTCCGATGCTGTCCGGAGTGAAGTCATTGAGTTCAGCTTTGGTGATCCGGAAGTCCTCTTTGTGCTCGTTGTAGTTCGTGTCAATGTCCTTGAAGTTGCGTTGGACGTATCCCATCGACAGCTTCGCGGCCAGATCGGGATAGTCTTTCAAAGCCTCAGCAACTGCCGCATACGAAGCAGTTCTCTCAGCTTGCGTCTCGGTTTGTCCTCTCAGTTTCAAAGCCTGATAGATGGCATCGACCGCTTTGAACGGGCTGGTCTCGCTGTCGGTGAGCGCCTTGTTGATAATGTCTTTGACGAACTGATCGCGAGGCTGTTGCTTTTGTCTCTGAATATTCTTGTCCAGCTCAATATCGTCGATTATGTCATCAGCCTTACTGAGAGCTTTGATGTTGGGCAGGTCCTTCAGCGCTTCAGCGGCGAAGGTCTTATTCATCAGCTTTCCGTTGACTGCCAATTGGTTGACATAGTCGGCGTCAAAAGGAATATCTTTCAGCTCTGTATTCTTGAAGTCTTTTAGCCAGACAGCGGATAGGTTTTTCAAAACACCCGGTCTTTTCTCTTCCAGTTCCTTGGCAAGAGACGTCCAGAATTCCTGTTTTTCCTTGTCGTTCATCGGTACATCAGTACGCCGATCTCGGGTATCAACGACACCGTCTTGATTTTCGTCTCTGCCTGCATAGACGTTTTGTACAGACGACTTCATGAAATTGAACGCCGACGTAAGAGATTCATCTTGCAGTTTTGCCAATACTTGATCGGCTAGATCGTTTTTTCCCGTCTCGGGTGGTTCAGGGTGGAAGGATGAATCAGTAGCATGAGAGACCATAGTTAGAACCTCGGGTGTCCGCTTAAGCGGTCGCTGTGGGGGATGGCTGGAGTATCGGCCGCCAACATCACATTCACATCACACTGCCGGCGAAAGTTGCCGTGTAATTACGAATCCGCAAGTTTTGCGGTCCTACTCACAGACGGCGCAGATGGCCTGGCTGCTGGGCGTGCAACCGTCTTTTCTCACATGCTTGTAGTGGACTGAAAGTTTAAACAGAACAGGGCAAGGAGCATCTCTTAATCAAGGTTCCTCATACTGGGAAAATGAATTTCTACGAGCGCACTTTAGCCAAATTAAAAGAGAAGTTCGACATCGATGTCATATCGGGACAATATAGATTGGAATTGGACGTCGCATACAACGCAGCCGCCCCCCACCGTATTTTGTTTTCTAGCTCTATTTCTACTACCTCTTGTCGTGTTTTCTTCAAAAAGAGGGAAAACCCTGGCCGACTCTGACAGAGCAAGCCAGGGTTTCCCAAACTACATACAGCGACAAGTCTCAAGCGTAAGGCGCTGGAATGGATGAGGAAAAGGAGAAATCAGCTTCACTCACCGCATCCATAACCTCGAACGCTAAGGCTTCTTCACGACCGCGGGTTCATGATGCGCCAGACAGCGGCGATGATCAGCGTCGTGCCAAGGAATGTCATGTGTATGACCAGATGCTGAACCCACACATCGTGCGGCACAGCAGTCACGCTCAAGCAATCTTGCAAGAGCACGACACTGGAAACACCGACGAACGCCAGCCCCAGTTTTACCTTGAGCATTATCGTGTCGATGTGATCCAGCCACTGAGGGCTGTGCTCCGCTTTGCGCGCGCGGAACCGGCTGACGTAGATTTGATGCCCGCCCATGATCGTTAGAATCATCAGCGAGGCAATCATCGCCTGATCGAGCAAGTTGACCATCTCGATCATCAGCTGCGAGTGCCCGGCGGAGTGCCCTAGGATGTGTTCCTTGGCATTCAGCAAAAGCTCGCCAACTTGCCAGAGGAACTTAATCAGGTACAGCGAAAGGGCCAGAATCAATCCGAAATTGATCGGATAGAGCACCCATCTGGTCGCGAATAGCAGATCATCTGCCACTTCGCTGAAGCTCTTCTTGCGGACTGCCGGCGCGGGGACTCCTGTCTCACCGCCATGGGCTCCTGCCTCGCGCGCGTTGACGCCCGCCTCACCAGCAGGCTCGTGTTGATTGTCTTGTGTTTCGGGTCTTCTGTCCATTCAATCTCCCGGGGGCTTGGGGTGAAGAGCACTTCTTTGACTAGTCGTCGACAAGAAGCGGGTTGAGCAGCGTCTTGTAGTCGCCGGACGGGTTGTACACGGCGAGCAAACGGCCCTTGTGCCACATCTCGAAGACGAAGCCGGGCGGCAAACCCTTGAGCTGGTGCTCCAAAGGCGACGGCTCGATGAAGGCGAATCCGTAGCGATTGTCGTACATGCTGTCCTTGGCCCGAGCGTGAGCGCGCGCAATGGCGGTCACGCCGAACTTGAGGACTCGTGTGTTGACCTTCGAGATCAGATACCAGAACCAGTACGAGTTCAGGCACTTGCTCTCGATGTAGGCGAGAGCCTCGGGCGTGAACAGGGCGGCAAGGGCATCTTCGTGACCCTTCACCGTGGACTGGGTGAGCTCGGATGCGAAGACGGCGAGATGCTCGGCTTGCGCCTTGATGTCCTGCCACTTCTGCGTAAACATCTTGTCGTGGAAGCCATGTGCGACCTGCTCGGCGGCGAAGTCACGAATCTTCGCCACCAGCTTGGGGTGCACATAGGGATGCAAATGCTGTGACATTGTTGTCTCCTTATACACAACGTTCACGGCTGCAGCGCAAAAGCGTTTTACCGCTCTCGAGCAACAGCCGTTTGAACGTCGCCAAACTATTTCTTAGCGCTCCGGATTCGGCTATGCCTCACCGCCGCGCCCATCCGATACAAGCTCAGGCAGCCTGCCGCATGAATGCTCCAGGGTAGGCTTCGCCTCCCTTTTCGCGGCGCCCTTCGCTCGTCCATCGAAATAGTGTGATCAGCCGATCAGCGAATAATTGGGCGGGAAAGCGAAGCGATGCTGCGACGGAGTCACGTCAACAACATGGATCGCAGTCCAGCAAGCGCTGCACGAGGGCTTCAGCCCCGGCAGACTGTTGTCGGGCTGAACGAGCCCGCAGCCACCACATTTGATGCTGCCGTCGGTTTGACGGATGCCGGTGTTGGCTGGCGCCTCCTGCGACAAAACGTCGCTAGGAAGCGAGTCTCCCCACTGTTGGTGAGCGTGGAAGGGAGGTGTTCCGTTGGTCATTCGTTGGTTCTCCACCATTGGTGTTTTGTTGAACCGCAATTAATGGCCAGCGAGTAAAACAAGATTGCGTAGGGGCGATGCATGGCAACGCCCGGTTCTCAGTTCAGCGGCAGCCGCAAATCGACGGTCTGCCCGCCGACCTGAATCCGTTTCACCACAACCTGGCCTAGCCATGCAGGCAGGGAAGCGCCGCCACAGTTGACTGTGCCGTTCTTCGCGTCTGGCTGCATGTTGAGACAGGCTTTGATGATTTGAAAAACGCTACCGGCCGCCCAGGCTTGCGGAACGCATGCGACCGGGTAGCGGACGGGCTCTTTGTGTCCTTCGCGGTCGAAACCAGCGTAGAGCTCGGGCAAACGCAAATCGCTCTGCGCTGCTGCCGCTGCCACCAGTCCCTCGAAGACTCGGTGCGCATCGGCATGCCTGCCCAATTTCGCCAGTCCCTCAATAGCAAAGCCATTGTCGTGCGGCCAGACGGAACCGACTTGATAGTCCATGGGCTGGTACGCGCGCTCGCTTGACGAGAGAGTGCGAATACCCCAGCCGCAGAACATATCGGGCGCCATCAGCCGGTCGGCCACGCACTGCTCCTGCTCGGGCGTGAGAATGCCCGTGCCGAGCAAGTGACCGGGATTGGACGAAACAGAGTCGACCTGCCGGTTTTCGCCGTCAATCGCAATGGCGACGAAAGACTGCTCCGGCATCCAGAAGTCCTTCCGGAATTCGGTGCGCAGCTTGTCGGCGCGCTGTCCAAGCCTGAAGCAGAGCGACCATTTGCCGAGGCGCCGGGCGATGGCAGCAATGCCGAGCCAGGCGCTATATAGATACCCCTGCGCTTCACAGATGGCGATTGGCGCTTTGGCCAGCCTACCATCTTTGAAGACAACCGAATTGCCGGAGTCTTTCCAGCCCTGGTTGCTCAATGCTTCTCCCGCCACTCCGCCATAACGAATGTAACCACTGGCGGTGGCAGCATCGAGAAAAGCAAGAGCACGCGTGACGTTCGGCCACAGCTCCTTCGCCAGAGAAAGGTCTCCCGTCCAGCGCACGTACTCGCCGAGCAACATCAGCCAGAGCTGAGTCGCATCGACCGTACCGTAATAGGGACGGAAAGCCACTTCCTTGAGAAGAGCCATCTCGCCGACGCGCAGCTCGTGCATGATCTTGCCCGCTTCCTCCGCGGTGACCTTATCGTGCTTCTCGCCCTGGTAGGCGGCAAGCACGCGCAGGACGTCGCGCGAAAGCTCAGGCATGAAGCAGACAGTCTGCAGTGCGGTGATGGCGGAGTCGCGCCCGAAGGGCACTGCGAACCAGGGAACACCGGCAGCAATAGTATTGCCGCGCGGGCTTTCCTGCCGCAGTACGTAGATGTCGCGCAGAGCACGCGCATAGATGGCGTTGAACTGCTCATTGCCGGTCTCTACAGCGCCGACGGAGGCGACGAATTTCGCATATGTCTTGCGGGCGGAGGCAAGCTCTCCTGCGAAGGAACGCGGAACGCGCGGCAAATCGAACTTACCATTCACTCGTGCACGAACGACAAACTCGAGAATCGCGGTCGCACCAGCCCTCAGCGTGAGAGGAAAGCGCAACGTTCGATTGTCGAAAATGACGTCTGACTTGGTGCGCACGAGAATGGACGTCTCGCGCAAGACATTGTCGAGACCGACATATCCCAGCATCAGACGCTTTCCGCGCAGAACAGGTGGGCGCAAAGTGCCGCGTTTGGGCCTGTTGGCCCCGCGCACTTCGAACATGTCGGCAAAATCGGAACCGACGACGATCGCCAGCTCCGTCTCTACGATGTTCTGGCTGTAGTTGGTGATAGTCACTCGTTCGATCAATGCATCGTTCAAGACCAGCTCGCGGTCGACTTTGATGCTCTGCTCGACTGCGCCGGGAAAGGCGCGATTGGCGTAGACGAAGTGGGCGGCGAAGCCCTCGTCCACATCGCGATTGAGCGGGAGCAGGGGCATGCCGCCCAGCGACATGTCCCACTTGCTCAACCAGCGCGTATCATCGGCAAACAAGCCAAATCCCTGCTCGTTCATGCCCGGCACCATGCCCTCGGTGTCCACAAGCAAGAAAAGCTTACGGTGCTTGATCGCCAGACGTGGATGATTGGGGTTCACAGCCTTGTAGGGCTGCGGCGCCGTTTCATCAAAGGCATTGTTGGCGTTCATTTTGACGTTTCCTCTACTCATGCCCCGGATTGGGCGGTCGGCGGGGTCGTCAAGACCTACTACCGACCATAGTGATACTCCATCAAAATTTTTGCTGCGTTCCCGAAGGTCGTTTAGGCGCTGAGCCCATGCAACTTCCGGTGACAGAGCAAAAATCTCGAAGGATTTCCAGAGATGAATCTGGAGAGAGAAAAGGTAAGCCGAAACTCGAAGGCGGAGTTTCGGCTCACCGAATCTCGGCACTGTGCGAAAACGACGACGAATCATCGTTTTGCGCCAGTGCCGAGTACTAATCACCTGTTGCCCTTAGCCTTCGGCTTCAGGTGAAGTTACACAACGATCGGCGTATAGCCGACGGCGACGCTTACTTCTTCGCCTTGGCGTCGGTCTTGCTGTGCGTGCTGCCGAGGGTGACGGAAGCGTTCACGCCGCAGGACTCCGTGACGTCATTCTCGTTCGAGGTGACGTTCAGGGTCGCAGCAGCGGTGACGTTCTTGTTCTCGGAATCGCCCAGCTCGTTCTTGGCATGGCCGGTGGCCAGACCGAGGACCTCGTCCAGACGGGAATCGCGCTTCGCCTTGTGAGTGGTGGTGCTCATGGTAATTTCTCCAAATTTTTGGTTGGGACGTTGAGCCGGAATTACTGTTTGCTAGCCTGACCAAACTTGATCAACAACCATCTTTCGCGCAGCGTTCAAACCAGAAAGTCCGACCCGTGAGTTTCCGACTTCCGTGAAGAAGAGGAGGATTCAAAGGAGGAGCAAAATGGGTGATGCTTTCGAGAAGAACGGGTTGCAGGAAAAAGAAAAGAGGCAGCAAAAGTAACACCAGACTTTATGACCTCAACAGATGACATCTCAAGTAGGTGAAGTGCTTATTATGGTTAATACTAGATCGCGCGATGTCAGCCTATATGGGTCTTTCGAGATATAAGCTCAGATCTACACCGCTTGACTTCCTTAATTGGAAGAGCGTGTACTTAGCGCCGCTAGCACAACAATTCGAGATCCCTTAATGATGTCAAGCGCCTATTGGTCGGACTTTTCACGATGCAACATCCACACATGCAGACCACTGCTCAAATTCAAATTCAGCCGCAATTCCAAAACCCATGTGCAGTTGCCAGACACGAATTTAGGGCCGGATATCTTTTCGCAATACAAATGACTAAGAGAAACACCAAGATGAGAAAACTTGCGAATGCCATTCACAAGCCACGATTGTCATGCACGAATTGATAGTTTGGCGAAACGAATTTGAAATTGTTTTGAAAGACTGGCTACCAAAGCGGCTATACAAAACGCTCAGTGCGACTCGGAAAATTGACAGGTTCGCGAAAACTAGCTATTCATAAGAATATTAAACGACAGGCAAATGAAAACTTCACGACAATATATTGAAAGAATGGCTTATATAGCGCTATCAGCGCTAGTCAGGCTCGCGAAAAGTTGCTGACAGTCTCATGACAGATGCACTATTGGTGCAGGTTTCCACGCTTTGTTCTTGACAGGCGCAGATTAAACACGCCCGACAACTATTTGATCTCAGTGGCTGGAAGCGTAGTGTCTCACTCATTCTTGTCCAAAGAAAACAACAAAAACAAATCGGAGTCCATCCTTACCAAAAGGCAACCACAGGTTCCTAAATCAGCATAAACACAGAGGATTTAACTCCTCGGACAAGAACCACCCTGTGCAACGCGCCTCCGAATCCTTCGGAATCCTGTCATGACGCGCTGCGGAGACACCTTTTCCCCCTAGCTTTTAAGGGAGACCATCCATGACAAACAACACCAACCTGCCCACCATGGGTCACGCCGAGATTCTGATGAATCATTGGCGCGGACTTTTCGTTTCTGTGCTGCGCAATGCCGCCGTGTCTGAAGAGAGCTGGAAAGCTCGTTTGAGCACGCTGGATGTTTTCGGGCTGACCGAATTTCGTGAACCATCGCCGCACAAACCGAAGCCGATCGAATTCGATCAGGACAGGCTGGATGACCCGTCATACCGCCGCTTTCTCATTCGAAAGCTAAAAGCTCCGCGTCCAGGCAAGTGGACTTACCACAAACTCCGCATCGAGCACGACAAGATCTCCGACGACCACTATGCCGCACAGGTCGGCACTTTGCTCGCCTGGAAGTTCACCAACATCGTGCTCAACGAAGTGGAAAGCGACTCGGCGACGATGTTGCTTCTCACTAAGCTGGATGTCGAATCACTGACGCGCTGCCTGGACAAATTCCAGCGCCATACGCTCAGCGGTGAAAGCATCAGCAACGAAATCCTTCGCATCGCCGTTGAAAAGGCGCTCGACACCAACGAGACACTCCAGCACTCGCTGCGGCAAATCGCCGCTGTAGGCGCCGACGCACGTGCGAAGTTCGCCGAGGAGATGAAACCTATCATCGAAAAGACGCTCGCAGATTTCGACGCCGAACAGCGCCTAATGATGGAAGGCATCAACCAGGACGTCGATGCCTACATCGAAAAACTGCGCATCCGCAGCGCCATGAACCAGGCTCGCACTCAGCATGTGCTCGATGAATGCGCACCGGACCTCGATCCGGAAGCTTCATTCCGTCACGCGGTAATGATGCGCGAACGCGAGATGCGTGAGGAGCGCCGGCGCAACTGGGCGGCCATGCCCTTCTACATCCGCTTCATGCCGCACGCGGCGATTGTTGCGGGTGCAACCGTGGTGACTTTCTTCATGGAGATCGGCGAGAGCCGCACCACTCCATGGGAAATCCTGCGCGACATGGTCGGCTGGCTTTTGTAATCGACATGGAGTGTGTCTGGGCAGCCGGGTGCACTCCATGCAACCCAAGACAAATTCACACGAAACAACGAACGCAATGCGTTCAAACAGGAGTGTTCAACCATGACCACCAAGACCATCGACAACATGAAAGCGGAGCACGAAGCAGCCCGCGATGCCAGCTCCGGCTCCAACGGCATCTCTGCTCTCTCGCATGCCCGCGAAGAGATGTATTTCCGCAACAAAGATGCGGAGCTGATCAAGGCGCTCAACGCCAAGGAGAAGACGTCCAAGGCGAAAGCGAAGCGCTAATCCAGGGGGCTCAGGAGCCGGTAGATGTTCGCATAGAACGCACACACTGCTGAGCTAGAGTCTGCAGACCGGTGGGACCAGTTTCTCACCGGTCTACTTCTTCGAGATTGGCGTTTTCGTTTTTAAACGCCCAAAACGACATTCAATAGTATCAGATCAACACAAGTAACCAAGCGCTTTGCGCGCAGTCCAGCCAAAGCATAGGGAATAGTCAAGAACGGCAAATGAGCCAACCGAGCACAGCTCGCCAAGCTTTGCAAACTGTACTAACTGAAAGTATCCAAGCGGTGAACGGCAGAAAGCCTCACGAGATGACCCTTTTACACGGGCGCGCTCGCGACTCGCTCGCCGGAGTTCTTGAAACAAAAAGAGAGCCATTGCTAGCTTCATAGAGTCTCTTTCTCTGACCTATTTCGTTTTCCTGCTCTTTGACTTCAAACTAAATCCCCTTCTCCAATCTCACAGAAGTCGCAACCTGAGCCCATTTGCTCGAGGTTGTGAAGGAGATTAGTCATGGAAAATAAGCAAACTCCTGCTATTGATACCAGCCAGAAAGCTGCTGCGGGCACCAACAGCGATGGCAAGACCAAAACCCAAACGCCGGAGGAATATCGCAAGCAACTGGAGCTGCGCAAGCTCGAGATCGACGTCGCCAAGGGCGAGATGGATCTCGAGAATCTCTATAGCCGCGCCGACGAAGCTTTCGCGGACGGTGCTTTTGTCTACAACTTCTTTGAGCCGGTCAACGAAAAGAGTGTCTCTGCCTGCATCGATACTCTGGCTCACTGGTCGCGCCTGGCTCCCAGAGCCAACATCACGCTCATCCTCAACACCCCTGGCGGACTCGTCAAAGAGGGTCTTGCTCTGTTCGACTACCTGACGATCCTGAAGATGGCTGGTCACTACTTGACCGTCGTCGCCCTCGGTCGCGCCGCGTCGATGGGCTCGATTCTCCTGCAAGCCGGCGACCGCCGTCTGATTGGTCCCAATGCCTTCGTGCTTCTGCATGAGGTGTCCGCGGGCACGTCGGGCAAGGTCAGCGAGATGCAGGAGTCGTTGGAGTTTACAGCTCGCCTGCAGAACAAGCTGCTAGCTATTCTCGCCAGCAAGTCCAAGCTGAACGTGAAGCAGATCAAGTCGCGCTGGCAGAAGACCGACTACTGGATGGATGCGGAAGAGACGGTCAAGTACGGCTTCGCGGATCGCGTGCTGGGCACCGACCCGTCGGACGCCGACTACGTGCGCTTCGCGTATAAGATCAAGCCCCAAAAAGCTAAGAAGGACAAGAAAAAGTCCGAAACCGCCGACGGCCAAGAGTAAGAACGTCGCGGCAATTCAAAATCGGAGGGGAGATTCGGGAGAAACTCCCTTCCACCTCTTACTCCCAACTCCTACATTGGGAGTGCAAAATGCAAACGTTAGAACCCGGTCGCGGCGCCGTCGTATTGAAGCGCGTCAGTGACCTTGCTCAGGCCCTTGTGGAATCATCGGCTTGCCTGGAGACTATCGGCTTGAAGTCGATGGGCCTCCTCATCATCAGCGGCAACGCTGCCCTTCTCGCCAAGGAGCTTGCCACCGCGGCAGGCGCATTGGCGGACGAGAACAGCCCCGCACCCGAGTCTGTAGCGGTAACGCTGCCGGATGGTCTGGACTTGTCGGCATTCGCCGATTTGCTCCTCGACCACAATCTCAAGACTTCACCGCGCAACAGCGGCAAGCGACCCTTCGGTGTCTTCGAGTCGAATGTCGGCCTGAAGAGCACCGGAGCCACTCGCCAGCAGCTCGCCATCGCCTTCGAGAAGTGCGCTGAGCACTTCATCGGCGAGGCAGAGAGGCTTGCAGTGGTCGCGAACACCGCCTTCAAGTCCAACGCCGCCCGCAACAAGGCTTTGGAGTCGATAACCTCCGCTCCCTTCACTTCATTCGTGAAGGCGAACTCCGAGCCCGTCGTCAACCCGCGCGGCTTCTTCACCGGCATCTTCAGGAACTGGTAAGAACCTCGTAGGAGCGATGCATAGCATCGCCCGTTAATGTAGGGTCGACGCCATGCGTCGACCAGTCTTTGTAAACGCGCATTGCATCGCCATTCGATGTAAAAGAAGCGGACGCTCTGGGATTTTTCTCAGGGCGTTCGCTCTCTTTTTTTCAAATGCTTTTCCTCATTTCAGGCTCTTTTTTGCCTTTTTCTGTTTTTTTTTGGCTTTTTTTCGAGCTTTTTTTGGCCATTAAACGCATTTGCGGGCGGCATATAAGCCGCCCCTACAGCTAACATTGAGCGCGTCATAACTACACGGGAGGCAAGAATGCCGCCCCTACACCGGAGATTGATCTAGTTAGCGTTTGAGTATCAATTCCTGATCGACATTGTTTGCAGAAATGACGCATCGCATGAGCTTCTAT
>JAYRNY010000023.1:0-2964 GCA_041911975.1 bacterium
ACTTACGCAGAAGGCTCCAGTCATGGAACTTTCTTGAATGGCTCGAGGATCAAGTCGCTCACTCCTTGTTACCTGAACAAGGGCGACTTGATTAGCCTCGGCAATCCGCGATGTGGAATGAGCGTTACCTTGGTTTTGGCTAAGCAGAAATAGGACTGCACCTTAAGGAATGATTGAGAGACAGGCAGGCTGTTAAGGAATGATTGAGGGATTGATGGCCCCGGCGGCATCGGTATTAAGATGGTTGCCAAGAGGAAACAACCATGAACCCACTAAGAGCATTTTTTTTGAGTTTGTCCGGAATGCCGCCTGCAGTAATGCTGCTCATAATCATAGGATTTGCAGTTTTGGTCACCATGATGGTGACCGGCAAAGTTAGTGAGCAAGAGGCACAAATGGAAGCGGCAGGTGCATCATCCAGATATGTGGTGATGTCGTCTAACGCCATCCCGGCAAACACCGAAATCGACAAAACAATGATTGTTCAGAGACGCGCCGCCGGCAACGAAATCTGGAGTGACGCAATCACCAGCCGGTCGAATGTCATCGGGCGTGTAACCGAGAAAGAGATTCCAGCGCATACACAAATTCGTGAAGCAGACCTGCAATAAAGGAGGCAGGTGCGGCTAAGATCGAGGTACCCGGTCTAGCCTAAATAGGAATCTGTTTCCACGGTCGAACACCATCTTGGCGCGGAAGCGACTTAATTGCCCGAGCTGATTCGAAAACGTCATTGGCATGGCGAAGTTGACACTATTGTTTTCTGATCGGCAGCTCTTCCAACTCAGCGCCTCGAGCACTTTGAATAATATGAAATGCTTCGACGCGGTTTCTCTCCATAGCTTGAGCAACTTCAAACATATAAACAGCTTCTCTTGCCAGTTCGGCATTATTGTTTTTCTCGCCAATGCCGTCAACGATTTTGGTCAAATGCCAATTAAGCGCCGGAACAGTGAGCCTGCAGCCTTAAACCGGGTATTCACGACTAGTTCACGCTGCCTGCATATACTATAGGCTGACTTACCATCCTTACGCCTGTTCATACCCCACGACTGCTCACTTCCCCAAGTAGCTCGTCAGTTGCGAGTGAACCTTTATGACCGCCACAGATGCTCCGGTCGAACCGGTTCGTCAGCGTCCGCCTGTAGCCGAACTCGAGCCAGACCAAAAAACAAGTGATGCAAAACCAGAAGCTTCGACCACTTACGGCACGGACTTTGCTACGAGAATTGGTCTTACTGCCGGAAATCCGCAAGAGACGCTGAAGCTTTTAGGTGATCTGGCGCGCAACGCCAACCTGACCGGTATGCCGGATTATTTCGGCAGAATGGATATTGCCTTCAACGGCACCGATATGACCGGACTGCTGAATCCGCGCAACAGGCATAATCAGTATAGAGACGAGAGCAGTGATGCAGTACCGCCTTCAGACCGTGCCGCGCTCACTACGGATGTCAGTGCCGCCCGCCGTCTAGAAGCACTTCCGCCCGGCGTCAGCAAAATCGAGCGGACTCGCATTACTGGAACCGGCTCGAATGTTGATACGCAAGTCGAGATACGTTATGGCATGGATGGAAAACCTAATTTCCTGCGCGACCATCTCGGCGAATGGAAATCCGACGACGGTGGCAAAACCTGGAGAACCGGCGAGCCAAATCTTCGTGTTCGCCGCGGCCAAGTCTCCATTGATGAGAAAGGCAACTATTCATATGCCAACGATGACTATGGAGTGAAGTCGACATTCTCGCGAGATGGAAACGTCACCAGAACAATTACCAATGCAGAAGGCGAACAGTATTCGGTGACACGCAACAAACAAGGCATACCGACCGGCTTCTCAGACAAGAACGGTGAATGGACCGGCGACGGAAAGAACTGGACCAACACAAAAACTGGTGAGAAGAAATCCGGCACGGTTCAACTCACTGAATTCGGCGAATTTCGCATTAAGCCCGACAAGGGCGATGGTGTGATAGCGCAAACACCACAACTCGAACGCATCAAAAAGCTGCAAGAAGAGCTCTGCAACGAGTACAACGTAAAATTCGCTCAACCGGGCGAGAAAGTGAAAAACGAGGGCAGAGATCCCAACGCTCCTCCGGAAGCACAGCTGTATGCCGGCGTGCCGACCGAAGCCGAATTGAATACGCTGAGAGATGTTTTGAAAAACACAAACCACGAAGATTATCGTGGAATGAAACTCTGGTTCATTCGTCCGGATGAAAACGACCGCCCGCATTATGGTGAGTATCGCAGCAATCCGGGAGACAAGCCGCCGGCACATGCAGGTGAGTGCGCTGGATGCTGCAATAGTAAAGGTGTTAGCGACGCCAAAAACGGCAACATGATCATCTTGCCGCTTGCCCGCCAGGAAGTCAAAGGATTTGGCGGACTGGAAGGAACTCTTTATCACGAGCTGGGCCACCACGAGCAAAGACTGAAAGGTTACATGAGCGAAGGCGACATGTTCGGTCGAGGCAGCACGCCAGAGAGCAGACAGCTCGCCAGAGACATGGGCTGGAAATGGAGTGAGCGCCTGAAGCAACCCGTGCTCGAAGACAAGAGAGGCGGCTTGTGGAAGTACGATGAAGACAGAAAAGAATTCAGATGGGCCGGCGGCACTCAGCCGGAAGGCAACAAACGCCGGCTCACTAACGAGCAGATGCGTGATATCGCCAAGGTTCCTTCCATCAACGCATACTTCAACAATCCAATTGAAATGCACGCCGAATCACTGGCAGGATTCCGACTCGGAGTTACAGGCAAGGAAAAAGCCGGTGGGGATCGAAGGACCCTGGCAATTGACTCACCTCATTTGTATGAGGCGATCAAGAAGTATGACCAGGCAAGAATCGACAGCAAGTATGGACCCAATGCCAGTGGCGAGTCCAAGATGATCCGTGGACTGGACGGCAAGATAATTGAAAACACGCCGGAGAATAGACTAGCGATCTCTGACGCGGA
>JAYRNY010000024.1:0-4143 GCA_041911975.1 bacterium
AATGCAAAGAGCCTGGAAAGACTGCAAAAAACGCGCAGGTCGCAGAACGTCAGGGGACTCGACCAGGTTCCCTGAACAGGCTTGGTCCGATCACGATGACAACTATGGCTCTGCTTGAGTCCCAATTAGGGCCCAAGTTGTTCAATAACTCTAATGATCTACAATCCGATATGAAAAACATATCTGATTGTCCCGAGTGTGGCTATGGAAGCGGTTTTATGGCACGCCAGGAGAGCTGCAGTCTTTGTTATTCCTGCGGTTATACTATGTGCTGAAAAGGCCTGTCCGCTTCAGAGTGCGGACTTTGTGCAGACAAACCACTACAGTCAGTAATGAATGACGAGGGATTGAACGATGTCTATCCTGGTTGATCATGAGATTAAGCAAGAAGTGGCCGAAGGCAAGCTCATAATCGAGCCGTATTCCGAGTCGCTTATCCAGCCCAATTCTTACGACGTGCGCCTGGCGGACAAGTTCTCCTGGCATGAAGCCGCGGAGCAAATCATCGACCCCTACGATTCAGAGACTGTGCTCAATGGTCTGATGCATGTGACCGATGACGATATCGTGGTGAGACCGCAGCAATTTATTCTGGGCGCCACGCTCGAAGCATTTTGCCTTCCGGACGACATTGTCGGACAGCTAACCGGCAAGTCCAGTTTGGCCCGCCTTGGCGTCATGGTCCACGTCACGGCTGGTTTCATCGATGCTGGTTTCAGCCATCCCCCGGCGCAGATTACTCTTGAGATAGTCAATGTCGGCAACAGACCCGTGCGATTACATGCCGGAATGTCGATAGCGCAAATGGTTTTCACACGTACAGCCGTTTGCAATACGCCTTATCACCGCAAGCCCAACGCCAAATACAACGGCCAGCCGGCTGCAGCTCACAGTCGCTATTATCTCAACAGCGGCACCACACGCTGAGACTACCTTTCCAGGTATTTCCATAGTCGTTCCAGCGCGGCCGATTTTCTCCGTCCTCACTCGCCCTTTTGAGGTCTAAATTTCATCTGTCCGAGGTGGTAAACCGCCCTCTTCTCGAGATTGGATAGGGCAGACGGCATTGCCTCTTGGCGCTCATTAACAATCGTTAATCTGAGACAGTGGGAATCCTCCCATTCGCCAGGGGATTACACGCATTGTTTCGGCGGTGAGCCGACTCTAATATGTCTGCATGAGCCAGGGCGAGCCGAGTCGCCCCCCCAGCGAGTGATTGGAGAGATTTGGAGGTTTCGCACATGGGTGGCGGACTAGAGTATAACCCTTACGAGCTGCAGCCTCAGACTGGGCAGGAAGATCAGTCTCTGCAAACGGCCAATGCGAATTTGCAGGCCGATGCAAGCGTGCAGCCGAGTGATTATCAAAGAGCTCAATATCAGGCAGGACAAGTAGAGAAGCCATACGGCGGCACCTGGCGCTCAACCTACGGCGGCGATGTCCAGCAGACTTACAATCAGGGCACGCAGAACGACAGACGGCAGCCCACCACCACGGGCAACGGTCAATGGCGCGCCAACTACGGTGGTGATGTAGGCACCACATTCAGACCCGGCACACAGCAGGGCACTCAAGATCAGACTCAGGGACAAGGCACGGGACAATGGCGCAAGCCTTACGGCGCTGATTCGCCGCTCGTCACCAATCCAGGCGGCAACCAGCAGCGTCCTGTTCAAGAGCGACCAGTCCAGACAAACCCCAACAGCAACGGCGGCTATATCGATCCGCTCACCGGTCAGCCACTGAAGCGGCCCGGACAAGTTCAAGGCAATCCATGGGACAGACCGGCGAATGTACCCGGTCAACAAAACCAGCCTGGCGGTCAGCGTCCCGGCATGACTCCGCAGCAAGCGGACATCGCTCAAAAGCGCAAGATCGTCGATCAAGCCCTCGACTACAACACAGTCGGCTGGGGCGGCAACCTGGTTGCAGGCGGCGTCGGCGGCGTCCTCGGTCGCCACACTGTGCCCTGGATCATGGATAAGGTGTCCAGCACGGTCAAGCTCGATGCAAAAGCAGAACCGACCAATTTTAGAGAAAGAGTAGTTCGTTACTGGCAGGACAATCACGACCCGGCTCGCTGGAACAGAGCCGATCTGGAATTTGCCAGAAAGTCTCTCGACGGTGCAGAAGGATTGGCGTCCAAAATGGGCGAATTCCACGCCCCGACAGTAGATATTCTCGAGACGGCCACGGAGAGAGCAAAACTGATCGAGCCTTTCACCAAGGCATCGTCAGTGGGCAATGTTACTGAGATCGAAAACGCGTTGGCCACAGCAAGACGCGCCAATACCGCCGGCAAGACAGCATTGTTCACTGCCGACGAGCTGACCATGCTCGAAGAGACAGTCAAGCAAGGTAAGGTTCAACAGGGCGTTGTCGATGCATTCAATGCCAATGCAGCTGCCGAGCAAATAGCTAGAACGCGCCACGATGTATTCAAGTTCCTGGCCGATACAAAGAATCCGGTTTCGGCTGTGGAAACGATGCCGTCGAGGCTGCGCACCGTCAACGATGCTCTCAATGTGCAGCGCAGCCTGACGGAGTCCGGTGGAAAAGGAATCTTTTCAGCCAGCGAAGTAGCTGCTCTTGAACAATATCAAACCGCAGCCAAGGCTGCCGGAGTTACTGTCGGCGACCTGACCGCCATGGGCAAGTTCAAAGAAACAGCCGGACGTTACGGATCCAGCTTCATCAAAGGCGCTGGTATTGCCGGTACCGTCATGATCGCCGACCACTACGCCGACAAATGGATCTTCGGGAAGAACCACGGAAACGGCATCGGCGACAGCATCAACTCCGTTCTCGTGCCGATGGCATTCCTTGCCGGTCCGAAGAAGACACTGCCTCTTATTGCAACCAGCGTAGGCGCATTGCTCGTCGGCAAGACGATCGGTGCCTCTATTCCGGAAGGCGAACAACCGAGATACAGCCGCTACTTCCGCCAGAGCACAGGCGAATCGCTCTTGCTGGGCGCGGAATTCTTGTTGCCGATGAAGGCCGCCACCGAAGGTGGTCTCAACTGGAAGCGTGGTTTGCTCATGGCCGGCACCTGGGCCGCCTTCCGTCTCAAGAATGCAATTCTGGATCCGGCTCCGCAGTCCGACACCAAGGACGCAGCATTCGCACTGTTGGGCGACGATGCCAAACGCCGCACCGACGGCTCAATGACAGCAGCCATCGACAAATTCCATGCTCTGGGCACCGGCGACGAATCGAGCGGCATCATGGCCTGGACCAATGTCTTCAAGGAAGGCATGGGCAAGACCAAGGGCGCGCGCGGCGAAGCAGCACTGCAGGTGTACCGCACAGAGTGGCTGACCAAGCCGACCAGCCAGTTCGGCAGCATGCTGGAAGCCAATCGCGGAGCAGCAATTCTCTGCACAGCCTTTGCTGAATCTCGTCTGGCTCACGGAACGCACGTACCGACCATTACCGATACGCCTACCTATTTATTGGAAGGCAAGAACCTCGACCTGGGCGGTAAAGCAGCTCGCGATTTCGTCATCGGCCGCATCAATATAGAGAACGCCAAGAAACAAGTGCAAGACAATCTCGGCAAAGAAATTGCCGGCAAGAAAGTCGAGCAATCCGAAATCGCCGATCTCGATAACGTGAAGAAGCGCATCGAGGCTGACGAAGCGAAGATCTACGGCGAGCACGACATGGCAGGAGCCGTTAAGGAACTGGCAAATTGGGGGCAAGGACTGAATGCAACGCACATGGCTAAACTCGAAGTCGATCTCAGAAACACCATCGCGGCCAATCAGAACTCGACAGATGCCAGATACAAAGCCAAGCTATTCCGGGATCTTGCAACTATCTATCTGTCCAGCGCATATGCCAAGCAAGACGGCGATCCGCAATCCGCAGCCAAGTTGCTCGGTGGAGACACATACTCCGGCCGTCAGGCTCAAGATATGACCGGTCAACAGCGTGGATTTGACGGTGCGCTCGACTGCATCGCCCGCGCCGCTGAACTGGATCGCAATAATCCGGACGTGCAGCAGCTGTATCAGATTGCCCAGCAAATCAATGCCAAGTTGCCCGGCAATATCCAGAAACAGATGAACGACGGCAAATACAACCCGCTGCAAATTCGCCAGTAAGAACTTACTTGTAAGCACTCCGGGCTCTGCTGCG
>JAYRNY010000025.1:0-2087 GCA_041911975.1 bacterium
CGGGCGTTTTTTCTCATTCAGGCGGACGAAAGTACCAGCGTCTACCATTTCCTGGCAAAGGCGGTTGTATTCTTCATCGCTGCCATCACACCAATAAATGCGATCTGGTTGGCAAAGAACTTCAGCCTCGGCAACCCAATCGAGCAATTTGACATTATCGATACGGTAACTGGTTTCTACGTGGGCTCTTTTCTTGCTAACTGAGTCGACAGCTGTCATGTTATTGCTCCTTATGCGAAGGAACATGATTTTACTATGCCGAGCGTGTACTGAGGGCTGATCGAAAAGAGCAATGAACCTTCGTTTCGCTCAGGCGCCCCCATTGTGATGGGGAATGCGGAAGTAGAATCTGCTGCCCTGTCCTTCCTTGCTCTCGACGCCAATCTCTCCTTCGTGCAGCTCGACAAGCGCTTTGCAAATTGCAAGACCGAGGCCGGAGCCGCCTTTCAGGGTGGAGTCGGATGTTTGCACCTGGCGAAACCTGTCGAATATTGCGCGGCTCAAATGCTGGGGGACCCCCCGCCCCTGATCGATGACGCTGATTTCGACATAGTCTTCATAGTTCTTTGCGCTGACCATGATAATCCCGCCCTTGGGGGAAAATTTGATGGCATTGCCAAGCAAATTGAGCAGTACCTGGATAATGCGATGCCTGTCCGCATAGATTTCCATTTCGGCGTAACACTTCTCCAGTTGAATGCCCTTTGCTTGCGCCAGCATCCCCACTCCGTCGAGTGCCTCGGTGAGCATGTCGCCAAGCGCCACATTCTCTGGCTGAATAGTGAGCATTCCTGCTTCCAGTTTTTCCATGTCCAGCAAATCATTGATTAGCCTTAACATGCGCGTGGTGCTTGCCTGCGCCATGTTTAGATTGCGGAGTCCCTTTTCGTTGAGCTGTCCCATCAGCCCTGTCTCGAGGCTGGCATAAACTACTTGAATTGCCGAAAGGGGTGAGCGCAGGTCGTGATTAACCATCTGCACGACCTGCCGTCTCAATTGATCTGCTGCTTTGCGCTCGCTGATGTCGTGAACAACGCAGAAATAAGTAGCCTCTTCGCGCACATACTTTACAGACCAGAGTGTGTCCAGGATATCGCCATCTTTTTTGACGACGCGCAGCTCGAAAGGCTCCTGCCCTCCTTTGCGTGTATTTGACTCAAGATGATCGATAGCTTCGTCTCTTTGAGACGGGTCGACTATTTCCACCAGGCGCATGCCCAGAAGTTCAGCAGGCGAATAGCCAAGCACCTGGGTTGAGGCTTTGTTAGCGTTCATTAAGTGGAACGATGAGTCAATGTGGCAGAGCACGTCGCTGGCGTTTTCGAATAAGGCGCGCTCTCTCATGGCCGCCTCGACGAGTGAGTCGGCCATTTTGTGAAACGCCCGATCAAGATTGGCTACTTCATCCGACCCTCTTAGAGGCGAGAGCAGTTTGCTTCCTCTAGACAGGCGGGCGCTGTTTTCCATGAGCACCAGTAGCCTTTCTATGATATTGCGGCTGAAGAAAAAGCCGACGGCGATCAAGGAAAATAAATTAGCAATACTGAGAGCGATTGCCGTCTTAAACCAGACGCTTTCCTTGTGAAATTCCTCCGCTGAAGCCAGAGCAAGAGGATTTCTTCTCATGTATGCCAGCTTGAGGAGCGATTGCTCGATCTCGTTTGTATCAGCCTGCATCTGTGCGGACATTTCCCTCACTTCTTGCGGCGTTTTAGCCCGGCTGAGAATGTCGGAAAGATGGCAGGTTTTTTGCACAATATTAGCCAGGAATGCCTTTTCATCAGGTGAGGTCAAAAGCTGCTGGAGGCGCTCGCCCCAGGCTTTCAACTCTTCCGAGCGGAGCCGGCAGTCCGCTTCTGGAAGAGCGCCGCTTTCGATGCTTTTGTCTATGTTGAGCAAGATTATTTCACTGAGGCAGATTATGTCACGCAGCTCCAGGCTGGCTTCTCTTGTCGTGCCTGTGTTGAGGGCATAGATATCACCGGTGGTGCGTAAGTTGCTGAGGCTGAGGACAAGAGTCATTTGAATGATCGCCCAGAAAGCGAATATGACAAGACCCTTCTCAGCCAGACTGAATCCCGCACGAC
>JAYRNY010000026.1:0-5205 GCA_041911975.1 bacterium
CTTAACTATCCTGTGTTCCATGAAATTCCAAACGACACCAAGACTGCGAAGTGGGTCAACAACCAGGGTCAAATCGCACCCGGCCACACCGCTCTCGGTAAAGCTCTTGATTCACTGGCTCGCAGACTCGCTGGAGGAGAGCAGCTATTACTTACGACGAAGGACGGAGAGAAGAAGGGAGGATTCAAACTGCCCGCGATCTTCTCCAAACGCTAAACAAAAGGTGGTGAGCTGTTAAATGGGCGACGAAAGAAAGGATCAGAATTTACCCGCACGTCCTGCGTCATCGTTGATGGGACAGCTGGTTCGTCAGAGACAGGCATCAGAAGTGGCGCCTGCGCAGAACCAGCAAACTAACGTAGCTTCCCCGAATCAACAAACGGGAGTAGGTGGTGCCAAAGGCACAGCCCCACCGCCCGGCGGATCGGGAATGAACCGCCAAGCCGGACCGGCAACAGGCGTTCAAGGTCAAGGCGGAGCAAAACCAGGCTCAGGCGTCGCCGCCGAAGGCACCGGCCCGTCACGAGCCGATATCGAACGCATCGACGCACGCGACGAGACGGATTATGGTCACAGACCGGTTGAAGTCGCGCAGCCGCAAGGCGACCTGGGAGCTAAGTTCTCCGCCAACCAACAACTGATACGCGAACGCGAAAAGGTAATTATCGACCAGCTCAGAAGAGAGCTGGATACTTCGCGTTTGACCAATATTTCCGAAGATACGCAAGCGCAAGTCCGTGCCCGTATCAGAGAAATAGTCAACTCCGACCCGGCGCCGCTCACAATGATGGAGAAGGGTATCCTTCTGCAGAACGTGCTCGACGAAGTATTCGGTTTTGGTCCCCTTGGTCCCCTACTGCGCGACCCATCCGTCGGCGATATTTGCGTCAACAACGTGACTATGGTCTACGTGGAACGTCACGGTCGACTGGAAAAAACCAACGTTGTTTTTGAAAACGAACGGCACCTGCGCCAAACAATCGACAAGATCATTCAGCCCCTGGGCAGAAGACTTGACGATAACTCACCGATGGTCGACGCCCGTCTTCCAAACGGATCCCGGGTAAACGCCACGATTCCTCCAGTAACCATCGACGGTCCGACGATCACAATCCGATGCTTCGGTACGTCGATCATGTCGCTGGGTCAATTGGTGGAAAAAGGCGCCATGTCCGTCCAGATGGCTGAAGTCTTGAAAGCTTGTGTCAAAGGCAGAATCAACGCCATCATCTCTGGTGGTACAGGCTCTGGTAAGACGACCCTTCTCAATGCTCTATCCGCACACATCAACCCGCGCGAACGTATCATCACAATCGAGGACGCCGCCGAGTTGAGACTGCAACACGAGCACTGGGTCAGGATGGAAACCCGCCCGATGAACACGGAAGGAAAAGGTCAGATTACACAGCGAATGCTCGTGATCAACTGCCTCCGGATGCGCCCCGACCGAATCATCCTCGGAGAATGCCGGGGGGAAGAAGCGTTCGACATGCTCCAGGCCATGAACACCGGTCACGGTGGATCAATGACCACAATCCACGCCAACTCACCCAGAGACTGCACGAAGCGTCTGGAGAACATGATTCTCATGGGCGCAGCTGAGATGCCTTTGAAAGCGGCTCGCGAACTTATCGCATCAGCCGTTCAAGTCATCATTCAGATTCGACGTCTGGAAGACGGTACACGTCGAGTCACCGAAGTATCCGAGATAACCGGTATGGAAGGTGACACCATCGCTATTTCGACGATGTTCCACTTAGAGCGGGAAGGAAGAGACCCGAGAGGATTCTTCAAATGCCGCCACGTCGGCTCCGGTCTGCCACCGAAATTCCTCGAGCAGCTCGAGCAAGAAGCTGTGCCGTTCAAACTCGAATGGCTCAGATAGAATTGGATCTATAGATTGTTCAATTAGTGTTCACCGAGTTCACCAAGATATTCCAACGTATAAATGAATAGGTAAAAAGAATGAGCGTAGGCGGAATAGTCTTTGTCTTCGTTCTACTGGCTGGTCTCATCATCATGGCCGCCACTAGAAGCCAATGGGCTGACGAGCTTTCACGGCTCGGCAAGCACCAGCGAAAAATGCTTGAAAAGAACCAGGAACAGGTCGAAATCGACATCTTCCTCAAGCAGCGCACCGACTATTTGTCGCGCATCCTGGCGCAAGCCGGTCTGGAATCGAAATACGACCAGATCAAAATGCAGTGGATCGTCACTTCTATCGCTAGCGGACTTGTACTGGCAGTCATCGCTGTAGTGAGCGGCTTGCCCGAAATGTCTATTCCAGCCTTTATTCTCGGTGTTCCACTGGGAATTGGCGGATACATTCAATACCTGGGCTTTGTTGCCAAACAACGCCAGGACAAGATGACCGCCCAATTGCCGCAAGTTCTTGAAACAATGGTGTCTGCACTCCGAGCCGGTTCACCGGTTATGGAAGTGTTCAAAGTTTTGTCTGAAGTTGCACCCGATCCGATCCGCGCCGAATTCAAGCGGGGTCTCGTTTCACTCCAACTCGGTAAACCTTTCAGAGACTGCATGGGAGAAATGGCAACTCGTATCAGAACCGCCGACTTCACCCTTTTGACCAAAGCTATCTTCATCAGTCAGGACGTAGGGGGCAACCTCGCTGACGTTGTTGCTTGTATTGCCGAAGCCATACGGGAAAGATTCAAACTCCGCGACTTCATGAACGCTCTGACAGCGCAAGGTAAAGCTACTGCGACATTCATCGGCTGCCTTCCTTACGGCATCACGCTGATGACGTACATCGCTTCGCCTGGTTATATCGTGCCGTTCTTGAACCATCCAATCGCCAGAATCGTATTGATCTGTCTCATCCTTTGGGAAGGTGTCGGTTTCTGGATCCTTATTAAGATGACGACTTTCGAGGTATAGCGATGTCCCCAATGTTTATCGGTATGCTGACGTTCGGAGGTTGCATAATCTTCGGACTCCTCGTCATGCAACCGCTCTTCACTCAGTACGTTGATCAATACGCTGTAAGAGTGCGGCCGAAAGAGAAAGAAGCGGAAGGCGAAGGCGCACCGAAGGATTCGACCATCACACAAGTTTGTCGCACAGTTGGCGAACTTGTTTTGAGCGTTTTGCCTGCCTGCGCGGATAGAAGAACTGTCGAACTACTCAATGCCGGCAACTACAGAACCCCTCAACACTTAGCTATCTACATCGGCATTCGTTCGGTAATCGCCATGGGAGCCGTATTCCTCGGTTTGATCGCATCGACCGGCAACGCATTCAACTTGATCCTGGCAATTCCAACTGCCTTGCTCGGATGGATGCTCCCCAACTTCTTCCTGGCGAGCCGAGTCAAAAAGCGTCAGGCAAAAATCTTGCGTGAGCTTCCGACTATTATCGACTTGCTTATCGTCTGCGCCCAAGCCGGTCTCGGCTTGATGATGGGCGTCGACAAAGTCTCCAAAGAAATCGGCGACTCCTGCCCGATCCTCGCGGAAGAAATGCGCCAGCTCATCAGCGACGTCAAAATCTTCGCAAAATCCGTTCCCATTGCTCTACGCGAAATGGGAGAACGATGCATGGTGGACGAATTGATCAACATGGCATCAGCTCTTATTGCTGCTGAACAAAAGGGTTCGGACATCGCTTACCCTCTCAAGCAACAAGCAGAAGCGCTGCGCGACAGGCTGAAGAGAAAGAAAGAAGAAGAAGCCGCCAAAGTGCCGGTAAAGATGGTGCCTGTAATCATGATCTTCGTTATGCCCTTGATCCTGGCGCCGATGCTTGGACCAGCCGTCGTGACGATCGTCAACGCATTGGGTCCAATCGTAGGTGGACTGGGCAAATAAAAGCCACGTTCAGATTTCACAACGACACCAAAACTGCAGTTCTTGCTGAAAACGCAAAGCTGGCTGATTCGTTCTTCAGCCGTTTGGTTGGTCTGCTCAATAGAACTTCTCTCGAAGAAGGAGAAGGGCTGCTTTTGACGAGCTGCCAGTCCATCCACATGTTCGGCATGAAATTCGCCATCGATGCAATTTTTCTCGACAAGAACGGAGTGGTGGTAGGCATTCTGGAAGATTTCGCGCCAGGAAAAATGTCGCGCATTTTCGGCAAGGCAAAATCATGCCTTGAACTTCCCGCCGGCACAGTCAAGAAAACCGGCACCACTCTTGGTGACGTAGTCTCCAAAGAAGCAAATATTTGAAACGTGCTGCGTAGGGGGCGTATGCAGCTCCCTGAGCAGGGAGGCACATGTGATTTCCTTACTTGGCAGGAGGGAATATAAGACCTCCATAATCTCGCTTAGAAGCTAATTCCAGGTGGAATCAAAGACTAGGCGGAAGCCATTTACTATACGAAAAAATCAGGCAGGTATTCATGAAAGTCGTTGCAACGGACTCGGCGCCCAAGGCGATTGGGCCTTATTCGCAAGCGATAGTGATGAACGGCATGGTTTTCGTCTCCGGGCAAATACCGATCGATCCGGCCACCGGAAATCTTGTCGATGGCCCGATTGCCGATCAAACCAAGCAAGTCATGTCCAACCTTCAGGCAATTTTGGAAGCAGCCGGTGCCAGTCTCTCTAAAGTTGTGAAAACCACAGTCTATCTAAAGGACATGGGCGACTTCGCCGAGATGAACGAAGTCTACGGCAGCCATTTCCCGGACAACAAGCCTGCACGTGCTACCGTGCAGGTGGCGAAGTTACCGCGCGACGTGGGCGTTGAAATTGATTGCATAGCAGTCTTATAGAAAACACTGGCAAAATCTGGAATTAAAAACGACAAACGGAATCTCGAGGAAGAAAGATAAAAACGTGCCCCAACTGACGACCATCTCGCAAGTCATAGCCATAGTAGTAGTGCTGATCGCACTCGTCATAGACTGGCGCACTTCCAAAATTCCCAACTTACTTACTTTCCCGGCATCGGCTGCGGGCATATTTCTCAACTACCTGGACAAGGGAACAGACGGGGCACTGCAGGCGGTGACAGGCTGGCTGGTCGGCGCCGCAGTCACTTTGTTCTTCATCTACCTGCCAATCGGCCCAAAATACGATGACGGCGACAAAATCGGCATGGGTGACGCGAAGCTGATGGCCTGCATGGGTTCATTCCTGGGAACCACCACAGTCCTGGTCGCTTTCTTTTACTTCGCGCTTTGCTGGGGTGCAATTTCAGTATTTCAGCTTGCCAGGCTGATTCCGTGGAAGCAAGTCTTCAA
>JAYRNY010000027.1:0-8795 GCA_041911975.1 bacterium
AGCTATTCCGAATTCTCCACATATCGGACTTGCATCTGGCCAGGCCAGAGAGCCACAAAATCGACTTCATTCGCAAGATTACCGATGCCGATTTCGATCTTATCGTTTTGACCGGTGACGTTTTTGAAGACCACTCCGGCCTCGAGTATGCGGAAAAGCTCTTGAGCCGCCGCCCTCGCCTTGGCGCATATGCGGTGCTCGGAAATCACGACTATTATGACTATACGATGTTCCACAAAGTTGTCGGGCGCATTATCAGAAAGTTCAGGCACCCGAAGGAAAAACGCGATGTCACGCCGTTTGTAGAAGCGTTGCAGAGTGGCGGTTTTGATGTGTTGAGAAACGAATCCCGCTGCTTGAAAGAACACGGACTGCACATCGTCGGCATTGATTATCCCGGCATCAAGGAGTACGAGCTGGCGAGATTGGCTGCACAAGCGCCGAAGTACCATTTGAAGCTTTGCCTTTTCCATATGCCGAAAAATCTGCATTACATTACCAATGCAGGAATGGATCTGGCACTTGGCGGACACACACACGGCGGTCAAATTCGCATTCCGGGTGTGGGTCCGCTGATTACCGACTCGGAACTGCGCAGGCACGAAGCGTCCGGTTTGATTCGAAAGGGCGAAACAGCGTTTCACATCTCGCGCGGACTGGGAGCTGATCCCCGTTCTAACATTCGTTTCAACTGCCCGCCGGCGGCGACCATTATTGAAGTGCACCACCAGATGCCGCGTCTCGACTAGCTTTTGTCATGCTCGCAGTATTGGCAGGTATGAGCCGAGACCCAATGTTCTTTATCGGGTAGCGCTGCCTTATCGTATTCCTTGATTTGCTGGGGAGCCTGTGATGCGCTGCCACAGAACTTCTAAATCTCCGCCCACGGCCAGTGCGCCTGCACCTGGCGCCACAGCGATGTAACGCTGTTTCTTTGCAGTCGAACGTCGATATACCTGTTGTCTTCGATTAATCGCGCTTTGATTTCGTTTTCCTGAAAGGAGCCCTGGAGGGGATTCATGCCGCTGCCGGTGAACTTGCCATCAAGGATTACAGTGCGCTGCGGACGTCCGCGTGTGACCCATTTTTGTGGTGTTTGAAAAACAATGTGCAACGGCTGATTGGTATCAACTTTATTGACCGTAGCTTCCATAGCTGCTCCGGTTCCCCAGTCAAGGCGACACTTCACATTGGTGGCTAGGCGGTACATCGAAAAGCGCACCACCTCACGATCATAACCGCTGGACGCATACTCACCGGTTACATCGGACACCGTCCAGGCAATCCAGACGAAACTGAAAAAGATGAGGCTGAAGAATATCAATACATTGAGCCGGCGCGAAGGACGAATCCAGTGCGCGAATCTTCCTGGTTTCTCTTGCTTCTGCTGCTGGCGTCCTGTGAATCCGAATTGTCCTGGAAACGGGATTTGTTCGAAGTTATCTTTGTCTTGCTGCCCCGGTGCACCTCGCCGTCCGGCACCACCGGGGGTGCCCGGGTCGTCTGTCGGTCGGCGTCTGGGAGGGCGATTCATTCTAAGTTATGGAATGTAGTCGGGTTGATGTTTGTAAATGTAGCGAATCGTGGCGGCATCATTGTTTGACAGCACGCCGCGCCCGTAATAGACGCTCATCAGGTCATACGGATTGGTAGAATGCTGGTCGATGCCGAGAGCGTGCCCGAATTCATGTCCGGCAGATGCGCGCATCTTTTCGTTGCTCATCGGGTTTCCCTGTTGATTTGTGGTGCGCAGAAGAATTACCACCGGCTGAAAGAGCGGCTGTTTGCCTTGCATTACGAGGCGGTAGTCGAATATCTCTTTGGACGTGTATCCGCGAATGTCATTTTCGAAGAGTCCCAGTCCAAGCTTGTTGACGAAGTGGTGCGTCCAGAAGACATAGATATCTGCTTCTGATGGGTCGTCGGTGAGCACGAATTGAAAGAGCCCTTCTTTCTCAAAACTCTTCCAGTAGTTGATGCCTTGCAGCGCAGCGGCGTAATGCGGCTCTACGAAGCCTTCAGCCGGGGGAAGCTCGTTTATCTTCCCGTTGTCGATAATCTCAGCAACCAGATGCGGCCAGAGCTGTTTGCGGTCCACATTGGTGCGGGGCACACCCAGTTCTTCGTCCATAAAACCGTCAATGCTCGAGCCGCGCGAAACAAAGACTTTCAGCGGCATCTGGTCGGCAACCCAGCGCACTACTTTGCCGTTAAACAGGGCTTGCGGGTAAACGCCCGACGGACCAGCCGCCGCCGCTTGTCTGCCGCCTCCGCCACCCGGGCGGGCCGGAGGAAGCTGGCGTCCGCCATAGCTAGTGCGGAACTGCGCTTGAGAAGACGGGGGCGCCCAGACGGTCGCCAGGCACACCAGACAAGGGATTAGCGCCGTTGCCAGAAGAAAGAGAAGTGGTCGTAACTGCATAGTATGGCTAAAGCTTAACGTGTGTTAATTCTAAAGAGATAATACCCCAATAACTGGCCCGTACACCTTCTTAGCGTGCGCTGGTCGAGGATGAAAGCTTTTCACATCGGTTCGGAAAGCGCCTCTTGGTAACCAGGATCGGGTCTTTGAGGTTTTTTCAGATGTTTGTCGAAGGCAGTCGGGCTGTCAAGTCGTCCGATAATGCGTCAATTTTGCTTGCCCTTTGACTGATAAGTTGAAGAATCAACTCGAAAGTAGACTTTGAAAACGACCGCGCTTAACATGCCAAGTTGTCTCATAAAAAAGGCAGCGAAGGCGCTTGCTGCGGTTGCTTTGAGGGCGCTGTATCTCTGAATTACTTGGCCGGACTGAATTTTGAGGGGAACATTTAGAAATACTTGCCGTCTTCCGGCTAGTTATCAGTAATGTATCGATGCCTGATAAGCACCGCATATGTAAGAGCGGCGTTAAATGGCAATTCTCAATACTCTGTTACGTCGATAGTGAATGAAAAGTAAAGGCTGGCAATGTTTTCGGGAATATCGGGTACAATTGTATCAACGACATCGCAGATTCACCAGTTAGTGAGGCACTAGGGATAGAGCCTATCGGGGCGGCACCGATCCTGCGGACAATTCAAAGAATCACAGCGGGAGTGCTCACAGCAGCCCGCTTTTCTTTTGCTCTATTTCCCAGATTTTCACTCTTCGGTCATGCGATAGCCGACGCCATGCACGTTTTCAATCAGTGAGCCTGCGCCCGCATCGTCGATCTTTCGGCGCAGCTTCTTGATTAGCGTGCGCAAGCTTTCCGGAGAACGCTCCGACTCCGACTGCCAGACGCGGTCCAGCAGCGCTTCCGGCGAAAATACCTGGCCCTTGTGCCGAATGAGAAACTCCAGAAGCGCAAATTCCATGCGCGCCAGATGCAGTTCTTCTTCACCTTTGTATACGCGAAAGGATGTCGGATCCATTTGCAAATCGCGAAAATGCAGAGTGTTGTCGAGAGTGGTACGCGGGCGCCTCAGCATCGCCCGCATGCGCGCTGATAATTCGCGCAAGTGAAAGGGTTTTGTCAAATAGTCGTCGGCTCCGCTGTCCAGCCCGTCTTCCTTGTCCTTAAGAGCGTTTCGCCCGGTCAAAATAAGCACCGGCGTCGGCCCTCCCATGGCGCGAAATTGCACCAGCACCTCGACGCCGCTTATTCCAGGCAGGGAGATGTCCAGAATGATCAAGTCATAACTGCTGGACTTAAGCAGATTGAGTGCATCTTCGCCGGTTTCAGCGACATCGACAATGTAATGCTCGAAAGTCAGCCAGTCCCTGACTGTGGTAACCAGCGACGCATCGTCTTCGACTATCAGTATCTTGGCCACTTTGTTCGTTATAGCCGCTAAAACTAAAAAGGATCTGCCTGCTTTTGCGCTTACTATTTGCCAGCGCTGCCCAATTATAATTGAGTCGACAGGACGGGACTTCGAGCATGGCGCAACTCAATTTGAAAATCTCCCAACGGGGATTTTTGCTCGTGTCGATACCACTGGTGTTCGAAATTATTTTTGTCGCCGTTTTGACCTCTTTGATTACGCAAGTAGAAGCAGAAATGCGCAGAGAAGCGCATGCGAAAGATGTCGTGCGCACAGTCTTTAAACTTCAGCGCGATATGCTTGATTGCGCCACTGCTGCTGCATCTTTCAGTCTCACCGGCGATCCTTACTCCGACGAGCGTTTTCCGCTTACGCAAAGATGGATTTTGCAGGATCTGGAGCAGTTGGACAGATTGGTAGTCGACAACCAAGAGCAAAAGGTCAAGCTTCAATACGCGCATAGAGTGGCAGAACGCGGGCTCAAACTGTTTGTAGACCTGAAAGAGAAGAAAGCGGAGTCGGCTACTCTCGATAGTCTGATCGGCACGGGACAAACCTACGGGCGTGTGCGCAGCCTGGTCGGGCAATTGGGTGGTGCTACGCGCGACATCATCGAGGAAGAAGAGCGTATTCTCGCACAAAGCCCTGTCATGCAGTCTCAACAAAGAGAGATGGTGCAAAAGGCTCTCATTCTCGGTGTCGGTTTGAACATTGTTCTGGCTGTCATTTTGGCGATGTTTTTCAGCAAAGGTATCACAAAGCGATTGGAAATCATGACGGAAAACAGTCAGCGTGTGGCCAAAGGAGAGCCCCTCAGTGAGCCTGTTGGAGGTGAGGACGAAATCGCCCAACTGGATCGTACCTTTCATAAAATGGTTGACGATCTAAATCAAGCAGAGCTTCATAAGCAACAATTGCTGCAAACGGTCTCTCATGATTTGCGTTCGCCATTAAGCTCTGTGCGTGGAATTCTTACACTGCTGTCTGCCGGTGCCATGGGCAAGCTTCCCGATAAGGCATTGGATAAAGTGAAGATTGCCGAGTCTGATGTTGAGCGCTTGATCAAGTTGATCACCGACTTGCTCGACCTGGAAAAAATCGCAGAAGGAAAGAGCAAATTGGAAGCATCTCCGGTGGCGGTGAAGCGGCTTGTCGAACGGGCAGTCAATTCGGTTATCACTCTGGCTGAGGAGAAAGGAATAAACATAAGCAGAACAATCGATCCAGTGGATGTGTTAGGTGACGAAGGTAGACTCGTGCAAGTGATCGTCAATCTCATCTCCAACGCAATCAAATTCTCTCCACCAGGTGGAGAAATTGAGGTCGAGGCAGAAGCAGTGCAGGCGAGTGAGGAGTCGAGCGGGTCGCACAAGCAGCTGATTGAGATAGCTGTTCTTGACCGAGGCAGAGGTGTTCCGGTTGAACTTCGTGACAAAATATTCGAAAGATTCGAACAAGTGCAAAAAACTGATGCCACTGAAAGCGGTGGCTCCGGTTTGGGGCTGGCGATTTGCAAGTCGATCGTCGAATTGCATGGCGGAACAATTGGAGTCAGGGAAAACGACGGTGGCGGCAGCGTTTTCTGGTTCCGCATCCCGTCTGCGTGATCATTGTAAGGACTCATCGCATGGGCCCGATTTTTTCAATACTTATCTCTTTTATGTCCAGACTTTGGAGCGCTTGATTTTTCGGAGCGCATACAATGAGCCCTTGCTCTCCTAAATTAACCTGCCATTTCACCCGTACAAAAAGTGACGGATTTGTTTCAATTCACTAAAAGGTCACAAACGGGATACCAAAAGGTCACAAATATTCCTTAACCTGGTTTCATCGGTCGTGAGAAACCGTGGGATCGGGAAGAGTATGGGCGGTAGAAATATCGCCCGCAACTCTTCTAATAGATGCGCCAGCATCGATTTTTCTTACCATCGATAGAAAATGACAAGTCGGAAGATAGGAAAAAATCCTGCAACCTTCCCTAATTCGACCACCGAAACTTGTCGATTCACCCGCCCGACCTTGCAAACCCTAACAGGTGTTATTCGGTTTCACCTGTTCTTCCGTAAAAACATCAGTCTTGCGCGGCTGATACCCAATTGCAGGTCGCGCTTAAAGTGCGAAGACAAACGCAAGTAATTTAGGCTCTACAAATGATTCAAGACGCCGTTGCCTGCGGGTAATGGCATTGAGCTTATGTGCTTGAACTCGCGCCATTCTAAAAACACCAGAGCAAGGCCTGACGGCGCCAGCCGCTAGCTTTGCTTTTTCACTGCCACCGAACCGTTCTGGTCTGGAAGTGCTTGCCGGCAAGAACTGTCGTACAGCTCTTTCGTGTATCTGTGCGGACTCAGGTAGGGCGTCGGCATACTGACTTTTACAACTTGATGATACTGCTGGTGATGGCGCTTATGTCAGATCCGGCGGCCGCATGCGTCCACCCTGCCCCACCAAGGAAGGTTAGCTTATGGCATCTCCAAACCCCGAAATTGCCGCCCCCAAGCCGCCCGCCTCAGATGCTTACTCACCGCCTGTCGCGCCCTCTGCGCCTGACTTGCTACCCTCTCTGGAGGTCTATTCGCCTCCTAAACAGCATGCGAGTGATCAACTGTTTGGACCTGTAGCACCTAATGAATATGAACTGCAGAACCCGCTGAGCATAGACTTCAACCCTAACAGTGCGGGTGATTCTCGAATATCTACGAAAACTGATGCTGTAACAGTGCCTGGAAAGAACATTTCGGGCGGGCTTGAAGGTGTGCGCAGCGATGCGTTTCGCGCGCCTCTCAATCTGATGACACCTGATGCATCGCAGCTGCGCCGTGACGAAAAAGTTCAATTCGTCGAGTTTGACGGACAAAAGCTGCCGGAAATCAAGGTGGTCGGAAGGTCCGGTGAATACATCGGCCGTGACAAACAGCACGGCGACAGGGTCACTGAAATCAATTTTGCCGGCAACAAAAAATCGGCGCTGATTGGATATGCCGGCGACAATGCCGCTAGCCCCAATCGTATCGATATCACAGAGAAGACTCCCGACGGCATGATCAGCCGTACGAGCTATCGTCAGGAAGAGAGCGGAAAGTGGGGTTTGTACATCAACGACCGCCGCCTGACTCAACTTCCCGGTGAGGTCAAAGTCACTCAAGACGGCACTATTTCGCATGAAACCGGAGACGGATATTGGCACACCGAACGTCTCGATGGATCTGTACTTACAGAGAAACAGTTGGCTGGTGGTGCGTGTGTAGCCGTAGGCAATGACGGAACCGTCTCTCAAGTAAGCCGCCCGGATGGCTCTCGCGTGGAAGTGGATAAAATCGCCGGTCAACTCGCACGGGTTACTGAGTTTGACGCAAAAGGGCAAAGCACTACTTGGACAAACACCGACGGCAACTGGACGAGTAGTGAGAAGCCTGGCGAAGTGCGCAAGAACATGAAGCTGTTCAACAACGGGCTTATGTCATTCGAGTCCGGTGACACACGCACAAATGTTCTCGGCAACGGCAATGAACTCAAAGAAGCTGCGTCTGCGGACAGCATCAAGTTCGACCAGCACGGGCGTTTGCAATCAATCACCTACCCAAATGGAGACTCACGCAGCGTTGTCTTCGAAGAGGGCAGCGACAAAATCAAAACGATGACGTACACGGTCAAGAAGACCGGGATGACGCACGAATACACTCGCATCGGCTCCGAGGACAGGTTCGAATACAAGGGCACCGACTCCAGCGGCAGGGTGAAAACCGGCAAGTGGAATGGCTCGATTGATTACAGCTCTGACGGAACATTCACGGTAAAAGACGGCGAAGGAAACGGGCGCAAGACCGACGGCTTCGTCACCCGCGTTCCTACAGACGGCAAGACTTATCTGGAAAAGAAAAATGCCGACGGCTCTAGACTGATCTGCGATAAGAATAAGGACCTTAAGGCTCTTCTGCGACCGGATGGATCGAAAGTCGAATGCGAGCGCGAGGGCACGCAAATGACCAGAGTCACCGAGACGCGACCGGACGGCAGCAAGATCAACTTCAACTACGATGCCGGGACGAAGAGCTGGTCGTGCGACAACTCGATGATTCCAGTTTCGAAATCTCAGCCCTTGGATGCAGACGGCAGCCTCAAGTTCAAAACTGTGGACGGCTCGCAGCACACTGTTGGCACTGACGGAAAGGAATGCATAGTCACTAAGGACGGTGCAACTCTCGAGCACAACTCGAAGGGCGATCTGGAAAAAATACTTCAGCGCAACGGCGAGTTTCGGGTCATAAATCGAGAAGGCGACCAGGTTGTCGGCTTTACCGACTACGATAAGTCCGGCGCCGTCAAGCGCGAATTGAAGGGCGTTCCCAATTCGACACTCGACAATAACGGTGACTTCAAGTATGTCGACGTCAACGGCTCGACCGTCATCGAAAAGTCGAATTTCTCCAGAGTCGAAAATGACGCCAGCGGACGAATCGCAAAAGTAACAAGACCGGACGGCTCGCATCGCGACTTTACTTACGACCATGCTACCGGTGAGCTGACGAAGATCTCCGACGTCACTAAGACGGACAAGGGCGATCGCACCGATGACTGGACGAGAAAACGTTCGACGGACGGCAAATTTACTGACACGTTTGAGCGATTGCGCCCGCAAGATGGACGGACGGTCGAGTCACGCAACGATGTAAAACTGGATACTTCAGGCGATTACACATATAAAGATCAAAAAGCAAGAGAACGCGAGTCCAGAGTCTCGGATAGATTCCGCCGCAGCGGTGAGGGATTTACTTCCGCCACGATTGAGGAAGCGCACTACAACTTCCTGGATGAAATGCGCGGAAACATCAAGGACGACTCCAAAATTGAGCGTCTCGAACTGATGATGAACGGCTTCGAAAAACGCTTCAACGAGGCAGTCGAGTTGCGTGTCGCCGCCGGTGAAAACGAAGATGCCATGAAAGAGAAGATGGAGACGCAGGTAGCAGCCACTTACGACCATTTGACGCGAATGGTCCAGGCCGA
>JAYRNY010000028.1:0-2839 GCA_041911975.1 bacterium
AGGCTGGCTGAGATGAGAGATCGAAGCCAGCCAATCTGGGTGATAACCAGTTATTACAACCCCTTTGGTTATCAACGGCGCCTGTTCAATTACCGTTTGTTTCGGAAGCATCTGGGGCTGCCCCTAGTGACGGTCGAGTGGTCGCCAGACGGCCAATTCGAGCTTGCACAGGGCGATGCGGAAATTTTGGTCCAGGTTCGTTCGGGTGACATGTTGTGGCAGAAGGAGCGCCTGCTCAACCTGGCTTTGCAGCATCTGCCGCCCCATTGCCGCTATGTGGCTTGGGTCGATTGCGATGTAGTTTTCGACGACCCCTATTGGCCCACACGAGCGACGCGTTCGCTCGATACGGCGCATGTCATCCAGCTGTTCGGCGAAGCCGCGCACACACCCCCGCTTTCCCTGGACACCTCGCCAGACATCGTAACGCTGCGAGAGTTGGTTCCGATACACCGCGAGATTAGCTGGATCAGCTCCCACGTCCCCGCAGCTGAGCGGACCGGCTTGCCTGATGATATGGGCACCTTGCCCTTCAAGCGCCACTCGGGACGGATCAGCTCAGAGCCGCAATATGCGCCGGGAATTGCCTGGGCCGCGAGGCGGGAAGTGCTGGATGCGGCCGGGTTCTACGATGCCAACGTGCTGGGTGGCGGCGATACGGCAATGGCATTCGCCACTATCGGCCAAGCTGTGCAGCTAGCGGAAAAGCGTCCGCTTTCCAATGCACATTTGCAACATTACCTAGCGTGGGCTGAGGCTTTCGGCTATGCCGCTGCTCTGCAAGTGGCTTATCTTCCTGGCAAGGTTTATCACTTATGGCATGGCGAATTTTCCAACCGCCAATACAAAAACCGCCATCTTCTATTGCAAGTGGCGAATTTCGATCCTTTGAAGGACATCAGGCTTTCTGAAGAACATGTTTGGGAATGGAGCGATGCCTCAGAGCCATTACGCGAAGCAGTGCGAACTTACCTCTGCAACCGACGCGAAGACGGCTGAAGTGCCAGTCGCACAAGATCAGCCGACATTTCCCCAGCGTTTCCTGAAAAGCTCGAACCGCTCGCCGCTGAGCAAGGTCTCGACAAGGCGACTCTCGGCAAGCAGGAATTCCTTGCCCAATTCATAATCGGTCGATGCGTTGAACTTGTCATACTCGCCCGGACGCGGTGTGAATTCTCCGAACAGCGTTCCACGCGATGATTTCAGCATGTCGATGCGCATGAAGGGTGCGGGGATTTGCGCGGACAAGTGTTCAACTGCTGCGAGTTCGGCCGAATCGAAACCGAGCCCGTTAAAACGAAATTCGCCCAGATAACCGGTCTCGATCTGACACCCCGCCCTGGACCACCAGCAGCATTGGTAATCCGGGTAGCGCAGTACTTCCATGGCCATGAAAACCCGCCCGTAAAAGCAGTAGAACTTAAGATCGCGCGCCGGAGCTCCGCCAAGCTGAACATCCGGGAGGAACTCCTCGATCAGCCAGTCGGCGGCGGGAAATACTCGCATTCTCTCCTCGAGGACAGCCCTTGAGTCCAGCACCGCCCCCGATTTCAATTCAATGAACCGCTTGTCGTGGTGGATGAATACGCCGCGGGACTTGGTACCCTTCACCGGCTTGATGACAATTTCGTCGAGATCGGGAATCGCCTCCCTGGAAAACACACCATGCCGCAAGGGACAGGCGATCCCGGCTGACCGAGCGAACTCGGTACCGGTCACTTTGTCGTTCAAGAGCCATTCTTGATTGATGCCGCCAATATCCCTGCGCACGGTACGCATCGACATCAGGCTGCGGAAGGAAACACAAGTTTTCAGTTGCGGCTGAAGCCGGCTTCTGAAATAGGCGGACCTAACCTGATGCGGCAACAGCGCTCCAAATGCGATCTGTAACGCCTGATTGCCAACGGCATCGTGTTGCGGCATAGCCTCGAGTGCCTCAATGAGATTTTGCAGCTTCAAGTCAAGTGCTTCCTGCTCTTGACGAAGCACCTCCAGCTCGCGCAATGCATGAGCTGAAGAATCCGGGAAATCTGAGGGAGGAATTTTCATGGAAGGCATTTTTTACTCCCCCAAAGCATTTCCATGAAGTAAATTGTGGCTGCAGCTACCGCAAACAACGAAAAGTATCAAAACTTATTCAACCGTCACCGACTTGGCGAGGTTTCTCGGCTTGTCCACATCAGTACCTTTTTGCAGGGCAGCGTGATAGGACAGCAGTTGCAACGGCAAGGTATGCAAAATGGGCGAAAGCGGCCCGGCGTGGCTTCCCAGCTGGATGACGTGTACACCTTCTTCTTCCCGGATGTGGGTTTCAATGTCGGCGAACACATAAAGCTCGCCGCCACGTGCACGAACCTCCTGAAGATTTGATTTCAGTTTGTCTAACAGTTGATCATTGGGCGCAACGGCCACCACCGGCATGTCCTTGTCCACCAATGCCAGTGGGCCGTGCTTGAGTTCGCCAGCCGGATAAGCCTCGGCATGGATATAGGAAATCTCCTTGAGCTTGAGCGCGCCCTCCAGCGCAATCGGATAATGTTGTCCGCGTCCCAGAAACAATGCGTGATGCTTGTTGGCAAAGCGTCTTGCCCACTATTCGACTGCTGGCTAAAGCTTGAGCACTTCCTGCGCCTGCAAGGGAAGCTGGCGCAGAGCCTGAAGGTATGCGGCTTCCTGTTCCGGACTCAAACGCCCACGAAGCTTGGCAAGCACCAGGGTCAACAGAAACAAGGCAGCCAACTGAGTAGTAAAAGCTTTCGTTGATGCCACGCCAATTTCTGGCCCGGCACGCGTTAAAAACTTGAGTTTACTGGCCCGCGTTAGCGCCGACTCAGGCACA
>JAYRNY010000029.1:0-2968 GCA_041911975.1 bacterium
ATTCATCTTCGACTGCCAGCGTCCAGAAATTCTCAGGCCAGCGACCTTCAGAAAAGCTGTTCACCCAGTCAGCCAGTTTCTCGCTGCGGTATAACCCCTTAGCCGGGCGCAGTCCTTTGTAGCGGCCGGAGCGGTAGTGATCCGCCATTACTGCGGTCATTTTGGCGTCTTCATCGAGAAGATCGAGAAATCTCAGATCGATGGCAATTTCGACGATCTCTTTGACGCTCATACCGCCGGCCAGAAGGCGCAATGGCAGCGAGCCGCCGCTAATACCCCCGATGGTGGCAAACTTGTCCAGTCCCAGGTATTTCAATGCCAGTAGCATTCCCGAGACAGCAAGAATAGCGCGCGAACCGCCCGGTCCGCCGATTAGATGTATTGAGCGAGGGCGGGGGGAAGCCTCCTCAATAAAATTGTCTGGTGAGTCCATAATTGGCCTCCGAAAACCATTTTTCCTGCCCAGAATCTTTCGATCATCCGGCACTCTGGTGCGTGGGACAGGTGAGTTAATGAATTGCTGAATAAAAGCATCATCCGTATCGTTGGTAACTCACTTGCCTGAGAGCTCAGTTTCAGCCGATCGCATGTGGCGATTGAAAAGGGCTGACATTCCCGATTGAAGATATTGCGTGTGTGCGGGTGAGGGCTCGAGGAAAGTGAAAAAGAACGAATGACTCAAGCCTAGTTAAATCGACCGGGCAAGCGCAATGAAAACTTTAGATTCTCAGGGCTTTATTGGCTGAGAAAGTGGCCTTGGCTCCATTCACACTGTAATAAGCTATGGCAAATAGGCCGGTACTGTTTCGACCGGCGAGACACTTTTCTTTGCGCTTGTAGGCGCCGTACCGTCATACATACAGTCCCGGCTGGCGTATCTCACACAGTCCCACGAAATGCGTCCAAACCGGCCTGAAAGGACCAAGCGGGCAAGCAAAATCGGTTGCTGCTCTCTGTCCTCGCGGTAGCTTTCACTGACACTTTAAATGCGTCGCCACCGGCCTGACTGCTGGGCTGATCGCTCTTGAGGTGCCAAGGCAGCCGGTTTTCGCATAGAAGCAAAGTTAACGGCAGTAAAGAAGAAATACCTCTTCTCTCATTGCCAGGTTTGGAAAATGCTATCCCTAAGATGCAATACCCCTTGCTTTCCTTTAAACAGGCTGTCCTTCAAAGCCCTTGCGCTAAGACAAAATATGACTGATCAGACTGACGAATGTGCATCGAAAGCGATGTACAGGCGGCTCACTCTTTTGCCTGTTTTTCCGGTCAGCAAGTAAGTGTTTTGCACATTCAAGCGTTCATTTTTCCACCAAACCAAAAGGTTTCCATATGCAGCGACTATACGCTCCCTCCGATTCGTCCGGCAGGGCAAGAACAATTCGTCGACTTACATCATTTCTGTCTTTCGGCATTTTGTTCGCGCTGCCGCTTTTCCAACCGGGGCTTTTGTTCATTCCGGCAACAGCAGCTTTCGTAATGGCAGCAAAGAGTTATCGCGGTGCGCGTTTTCTAGCGGGTTGCGGCGCGGCGATATCCTATGTTGGCTTATACGCAGCGATCTGCATTTTTGCTCTGCCGTATCTGCACGAGTACACCGTTCTATCCTGGCACTGGGTCCCTATCTGGGGCTCTGTCCTTTTGTCCCTGGCGGCCAGCATTGCTATTTTCTATCATGCCAATCGCCATGAATGGCAGCCAAGCAAGAAGATAAGTGCTCACGCTGTCAACTGGGCAATTGCCTCGGGCATCGCTTTTCTCTCCTTCATGTCTTCGACCAATCAGGATGTTGTGGAATGGTCGATGGCTGAGGCGGTCTCTCCCGAGTCAATCAGCAAATTGCCCAATTCCGATCTGCGCACGTTCCGCCTTCTGCCCCTGGCCAGAGCGCGCGACTTCTTGCGCACCACCAACGATGACAGCACACTGAAAGTGTCCATGCCCAATATGACTGCCTGCGATCTGGGGGGCAAACCCTGCTGGCAAGCGGACTTTCATCTGAAGGGCAGAGCGGAAGGCATTCAGTACAACCTGCTTTTCGACACTGTATTCGATGTTGCCTCGGTGGATCCAACCGACATCAACAAGAAGTCCGAGCGGACTGAAGGTTTGGACGGCTTTTTCCTGGCCGGTCCGAACAGTTGGGTGGTGCAGGCGGCTTTCGCCGTTCACAATCCGTTCAGCATCCAGGAAGAAGCCCTCTACTGGAAGGATGCCGACGGCACCATGATCATGCTCATTCCGTACGTGTCCGAGCGCCCAACTGTCACCGGTGTGATGGTGCCTTATCTGGCCGGTGTCATGAGCGTGAATCGCTTTGGGCTGGTCAATGACATGAGTCCTTCGACTGCCAAAGAGAAATACCCGGGCGTGCCGTTCTACCCGACTCGCCTGGCTCGCCAATACGCCGAAATCTACGCCAAGTGGCATGGCGGCATCTGGGGGCGTACCGTCTCTAAAAGGGATGAATTGCGAGTCAGCGAGCCTGATTCCACCAATAACCCTCACTTCAACAAAGCCCCCTACGTCGAGGTCTATGAAGAAATCGGCTGGCAGGAGGTAATCGCATTGGAGCCCAATGCTGATGACAGCAAGGCGCTCTCCAGCCTGCTCTTCTTTGACGCTGCCACAGGCAAATGCCGCCAGTATGTGGTGCCCTCTGAATTGACCATCTCCGGACCCAGCCAGGCCAGCGGCAATGTCAAACAGGGCAACTGGCAGGCGGACTGGAGCGGGCACATGAAAGTGGAGCCGCGGCCGCTCATTCGCAACGGACAAATCTACTACGTTGTGGGAATTCTTGACACGGTCGGAAACGAGCATCCGTACGTAAGTTCGATCGTCATAGACGCCCGGGATATGAAACCGTATCCGGTGCTAAACCACAAAGATCTCGTTGTTCTTGTCGAAAAGCTGGAAAACGGGATCGAAGTGCAGCCTTTGAACATGCCACCAGCAGCGGCACCGGCAA